>JABSPL010000099.1 GCA_013215105.1 Flavobacteriaceae bacterium | reverse complement strand
TTGGGATGTTTCTAATGTTACTAGTATGCATGGTACGTTTGTTTATGCTTTTTCATTCAATTCAGATATATCTAACTGGGATGTTTCTAATGTCACCAATATGTATGGGTTATTTTGCTATACGAATATGTTTAATCAAGATATATCAGGGTGGGATGTGTCAAATGTTACTAATATGGAGAAAATGTTCTTAGGAAATAACTCTTTCAATTCAGATATTTCTTCATGGAATGTGTCAAAAACAACAAATATGACCTCTATGTTCTTGTGGTCTAGCTCATTCAATTCAGATATTTCTTCTTGGAATGTTTCTAACGTCACTAGTATGGTTTATATGTTCGAAGGAGCTTATTCATTTAACCAAGATCTTTCTAATTGGAACGTATCTAAAGTTACTGATATGAGAGGTATGTTCGATGGTGCTAATTCATTTAACTCAAATTTGTCTTCTTGGGATGTTTCTAATGTTACTGATATGGGAGGTATGTTTAATGAAGCTAATTCATTCAGTTCAGACCTTTCCTTATGGAACGTATCTAAAGTAGAAAATCACGATAACTTCTCTATAGGAACAGTTAAAGTTATAGAGCCAAATTGGGATAATTAATGGTCGATACGCAATGTATTGAGTATCGATCCAGCCACCTTCATATAAATACAGATAAAAATAACGTACGGGTGTAGCATTGCTAAACTCTATTCTGTTAAAACCCACATAGGAGTAATATTGTTTTGATATATGAAAATAATATAGAAAGAAAGTATTAAAATAATATTTTTTTTTGTAAACAAAAACACATTGCATTCAACGTATCTGTATGTAGCGTATGTAGGTATTTCTATTGAAATATGTAACGCTTATTTAGAACGAGACAATTTTATAGGTATTAAAAGATAAAACAGAAACAGTCATAAAGATTACTAAAGACAAGTTCGGAGAGGTAAGTCTCAATCTTCTAATGCTAAATGAAGTCTTAAGAATAGCCAGAGGAAGAATATTGAAATCTAGAACTCCTATTAAGTTGCATAAATTGTGTATGTCTATATTTGCCCGTATTTTCAAACTAATGACATTAACAACCAAGCTAGATGAAGATTTGTTGCTAGACTTAGAAGATGGTTTTATAGAATTAGGTAACCTTATCTCTGATAATAAGTCTTTATTAAAATCGGACAAAGAAAATAAATTCGATGTTAATTGGCTTCTTGATGCTGATATTCCTAGCAATATCTACGATATACATAAAAGAATAAAAGCAGAGGGATTGTTAAGGTGATATCAATATGTAGATGCGTTGTGTACAACGCATCTATACCGAATAGATTTACTGATACACTTATCACAGAAGAGTGTTTTTTAAAAAAAGAAGGCTATTACCGTTAAAAAGATAACCTGCTCCCTCTAAAAAGTAACCTGTTCCCGTTAAAAAGTGAGCTATTCCCACTCGAAAGTGACCTGCTTCCGCTAGAAAGTGAGCTATTTTCGCTAAAAAGTGAGCTATTTTCGCTCAAAAGTGACCTGTTCCTGTTAAAAAGTTACCTGTTCCCGATCGAAAGTGAGCTATTCCCACTAAAAAATAATTATAAAAAACACAAAAGAATTCTGATAAATCAAAAAATATTCTTAATTTTATGATGCATTAATTTTAAAGCATTAAAAAACATGGATTTATCTAAGTATCCAGAATATAATTATCTCGAATCTATACGTATCATGTTCGAAAACACATTAAATCACCAAGAAATCTTAGAAGCCTTAGTTAATGTAGGTTATACAGAGAAGATTATTACAGAAGGTAAGAGTATATATCTTAATGCTAAGGAGGTATTTGATGAAAATAAAAAAAAAATCGATGAAACTAGAGAAGGAAGAATAGCCTATAACGAAGCATATGCACTGCTCGAGAAACATTTTAAAAGAAATCGTAAAAAAACCAAAATTATATTTCGCAACGAAGATGCAATACAACAAAAGCTTATGATTAGTGGCCGTAGCCCCAGATCGTATCCAACACTCATAGAGGCTAGTGAGAAGTTTTATAATGCCCTTAGTACCGATGCCAATCTTCAAGCCCGAATTGTTAGCTTGGCAATCACCCCTCATACTATAGCGGAAGGAAAAACTCTGCTCGCTGAACTTCAGAAAAGACGTGAATACTATAAAAAAGGAATAGGTGAATCCCAAAATGCTACCAAACAAAAAGACAAAGCCCTCAAAGAAATAGGATATTGGATACGAGACTTTAAACAAGTACTAGAAATTGCGCTAGAAGATAAACCCCAACTCCTTGAAGTCCTAGGATACTATGTGTCTAGCTAATACTGATAAGCCATTTTAATTTCTAATACGACATATGAATGTTTAAATGATGTAATATCTCTATGAGGTTTTCTCTATATCCCATTTAATATTAAACAGTTCTTTATAAATGTATAGAAAGGACTGTCATATATTTATCAGATCCCTCAAAATAAAGTATTTTTGAAGCTAAAAGATTTATTGCCTGAATAAATCTTTAAAAAAAACTAACTATAATGCAACTTTTCTAGAAGTATACTGTCTAATATCAGTAACACTTCCCAATGTCCTAATAGAAATAGAATTATTTTTTGTTTTGTCAAGGCAAAAAAATCAAGCATAGTATCGCTATTGTTTATTTTTTTAACGCAGGAAAAACGTAAAACAAACTATTTAAATCGGATATTTGAGGTGTGTTATTGGTATGATGATGTATATAGAAATAAATGAATAAAAAACAACCTACAGATAAAGAGTTAATAAAAAAAGTATTGAGAGGAGACTCTAGTGCTTTTAATATTATTATAACTAATACTCAAGGTTTGGTGATAAGTATAATCTATAAAATGATTAGAAATAACGAAGACAGAAAAGATATTTCTCAGGAGGTTTACCTTAAAGTATATAGTAAGTTGTCGGGTTTCAAATACAAATCTAAACTATCTACATGGATAGCTACTATTACTTATAATACTTGTTTGAACCATCTGGAGAAAAAAAGAATACTTGTAATGGAACCAATAAACGATGAAGGAATGGATGTTTGGGAGACTATATCTGGAGAGATGCCAGATGATAACAATCAGACCGAAAGGTATGTTTCCGATAAAGAGCGTTCCGAAATACTAGGTTCAGAAATAGATAAACTATCTCCGCTTTATAAAACTATTGTAACATTGTATCATAACGAGGAGTTGAGTTATCAGGAAATAGCTAAAATCACTAATTTACCAGAAGGAACTCTGAAAAATTATTTATTCAGAGCTAGAAAGAAATTAAAAGACAATTTATTATCTAACTATAAAAGGGGAGATTTATGAAAAAAGAACATTTAAAAGAAAACGAGATACAAGAATATGTATTCGATTTTAGGAATTGCAATTATAGCATAATACAACATATAGATAATTGTAATACCTGTAAAAAGGCAGTCACAGACTATACTTTACTTTCCGAAGGGATAAAAACCCAACCAGAACCACTGTTAGAATACGATTTGGCAGAAATGGTGATGGCAAAATTACCCGCAGTAGAAAAGAAACCGAAAAGAGAATATAATAGTAGCGGATTAGTAGCTTTAATTCTTGGTATTATAGGAGCAACTATATATCTCTTCAAAAATAATATATCTACCTTGGTTAAACTAAACGACATAGCAACATATTTAATAATTAGCATAGGAGCTATTATAGCCGTATTGTGGATTGCTGACATTGTAAAAAGCCACAATAAAAAAATAAACAGCATTTATTTGCAACATTAAGTATAGACTCCGGTCTAATAAAACATAACATAAAACAAAAAACATGGAAACATCATTCATCAATCAAGAAGCTTATATAGACCCAGATGTGTATAAAGCAGGTTTTGTAATCTTAATAATAATAATGATAATGTCATTCGTACTAATATTATTAAAAAGCATATTAGAAAATAGGCTTAAAAACAAAATGCTAGACAAAGGTATTTCTGAAAATGTAATAGAATCTATTCTAAAGAAAGACCCTAATAGTAATAAAAACAATAGTGTAAAATGGTTTCTTATATTGCTAGGCTTAGGTTCAGGTTTGGCTATTGTGAATAATAGTCTTCCTCTGGCTATACATTCTTTCGCCATTATTTTTATAAGCGTATCAGTTAGCTTCTTACTATACTCCATCTATTTACGATATTTCACTAAATAGATTCCTCTTTTATTAAGTAATCACAATACCTAATATAACACATATAACTTAAAAATGTTTGTTTTTGAAAATCACATAAACAAACATAATGGCATAGCTATGCCGTATTACTAACAATAAAACATAAATAATGAAAAATAGAATCTTAAAAATAACAGTATTTACTTTACTAATGACATTTGGGGTATATGCCCAGAAGAAACAAAGTAACGAATCAATAAAACAAAAGATAGACAATTATCTTAGTCAAGGAGTTACTAACGGCTTTTCGGGATCTGTTTTGGTTGCAAAAAAAGGAACAATAATAATAAATAAAGGCTATGGACTAGCAAATAAAGAAGAAAATATTGCCAATTCTCCTAATACAGTTTTTACTATAGGTTCTGTTACTAAGCAGTTCACCGCAACGGCTATATTGAAGTTAGAAGAATTAGATAAATTAAATACTACAGATCCTCTACATAAGTTTTTTAAAAATATACCCTATGATAAAAAGGACATAACAATACATCAGCTTCTTACTCACTCATCAGGGTTTATAGATGTGATAGGGGAGGGGGATTTCGATTATATAAAAACAAAAGTATTCTTTAAACGTCTTTTTAAAACCGAATTAATACATAAACCTGGTCATAAATACGCTTATTCTAACGCTGGTTATAGTGTTTTGGCAAGAATTATAGAGTTAGTATCTAACGAGGATTACGAAAGTTTTTTAAACAAGTATCTATTCAAACCCGCAGGAATGCAGCAAACAGGATATCTTATTCCCAGATGGAACAATAAACAAATTGCTGTAGGTTATGCTTATAATGTTGAAAATATGGGGACTCTCATCGATAGATTTAAAAGAAAAAATAGAGTTACATGGACTCTGAAAGGGAATGGAGGAATAAACTCTACTACCAAAGATATGTGTAAATGGTACGAGGCATTAAAAAACAATAAAATACTATCAAAATCTTCGTTCGAAAAGCTAACTACTCCTTATATTTTGGAATACGAAGGTAAATCAAGCTATTACGCATATGGTTGGGCTATTTATAAATCAGATAGGAATACCAAAATTATAAGTCATAATGGAGGTAATAGAATATTCTTTCACGATTTTATATGGTTGCCCAAAGAAGATGTGGTTGTTATATTTTTTACCAATGCAAACAGTAAAGAAGTCGAAGTAGCTTGGAATATAAAAAGTATGGTATTAGATAATGGATATAAACCTAAACCTATAAAGAAAAACTCACGTTTACTGATATCTGAATTTGTGAAAAATAACAATACTGATAAGTCAGAGGAGTTAATGAGTATTCTGAAAAGAAAATATAGTTCCGATATAGAAGATCCTAATTTACTGAACAGCATAGGCTATAGTTTTTTAGAGAATGAAGTAACTATAGACTGGGCTGTAGAAATATTTGAAATCAACACAGCCTTGTTTCCTAACCAAGGGAATAACTGGGACTCTCTAGGCGATGGCTATAAGAAAATAGGAGATAAGGACAATGCCATCTTAGCATATAAGAAAGCTATAGAGCTTAATCCTAACATAAGAGAATCTATAAATTCTTTAAAAGAACTGGGAGTTAAAATCAAGGGAAAGAAAGAAATTTCAGTTAGTATTTCCATTTTAAACGAATATATAGGTGAATATGAACTGAAACCAGGTTTTATAATAAATATAAGTACTAAGAAAGGTAAGTTAATAGCTAGTTCTACGGGAAGACCTTCTATGATAGCTTTACCTCAATCAGATATTAAGTTCTTTTTGAAAGAAGCAAATTCATATATATTGTTTAATAAAAGTGATACAGGAAAAATAATAAGCCTATCTCTAATAGATGGATCTAATGAAATGATAGCAAAAAGAATTTAATTCCCCCAAGCCTCAGCCAATTAAAATAAACTTTACATTTTATCATATTTTTTCATTGTCAATCCAGAAAAGCATCGTAGTTTTGCACCCGCAAAACAACTGATGTTTATCAAACAACAAAAGGCGTTAAGTTCTTATAAATACTGACTAAAACTAAAACTTTAAAAGTTTAAATAAGTAAACAGATTCAATACATTTGAGTCCTGATATTTATCTGAAGCATTGCTTCAAAATTCTTTAAATTTTATTTGTTTTATTCAATTAAAAAGAATTACATTTGCAATCGCAAAACGAACGAGAGTTCACTAGCGAAAGTGTCACAGACACGATAAGGTCATTGAAAATATTAGAAAATTGACAGCGTAACAATCATTTCAAGCAATTGGATTGAGAATTTAAACAAAACATCCTTACAAAAAGAAGTTAAAGATTAAACAATGAAGAGTTTGATCCTGGCTCAGGATGAACGCTAGCGGCAGGCTTAACACATGCAAGTCGAGGGGCAGCATTTCTAGTTTACTAGAAGA
>JABSPL010000098.1 GCA_013215105.1 Flavobacteriaceae bacterium | reverse complement strand
TGAAGGTTATAACTGGGTTTCTATAGAGAGTTATGTAAACACCGATGAGCAAGAATTAAGCTTAGATTCAAATGAGCTTTCTATAACTGGAAGTGATGTAACTATAGATATAAGTGCGGCTACTGCGGTGGCATTAAATACAGCTAAAACAGGACTTCCTGACAATGGTAATGCAAACGAAGTTCTTTCCAAAAACTCAAATAATGATGGTTATAACTGGGTTTCTATAGAGAGTTCTGTAAACTCCGATCCTCAAGAATTAAGCTTAGATTCAAATGATCTTTCTATAAGCGGAGTATCGGGCTCTATTAATATAGGTGACGCTACAGCTGTATCTGCCAATACCTCCAAAATAGGAGTTGAACCAGGAGGTGATGAAAATCAAATTTTAGCAAAAAACGTTCTTAATAGCGGATATACATGGGTCGATTTACCGGCAAACACCGATGAACAATCTATAAGTATGAACACACCAGGAACTGCACTCCAAAATTATATTAAAATATCAGGAGACACCAACAATACTAATGGAATAGACTTAGGAAATGTTCCTGTAATTAACGAAAATAATGTACGCTCGACAGAAAATGCTGATGCCATAGACTTGAATATAGATAATATTTCGGATAATACAGATAATATTTCTACTAATGAAGGTAATATCACATTAAACGCTACCAATATTTCAAATATAAATCAAGTGCCTGATAATGGTGGCATTCCTGCAGATTGGGTTTTAAGTGCTCAAGGATCTTGGATTTCAAATCCAGCGAAGCAAACCATAGAATTAGAAGATGATACAGTTACCATCTCTGGAGGAACTTCAACAGATGCTGCTTTTAGAGTAAATATAAACGAAGCACTATCCGTTAAATCAAATACTGAAAAGGCAAGCATTCAAAAATCTGTTATTGCTAATGATGCTAATGATGCTAATAAAGTACTGGTTGCTAGTAGCACTGAGGAAGATACTTACATTTGGGAAAGACAAAAATCAATAGTAAATGAATATAGTGTTGATGACACTCCTTTTTATAAAAACGAATTGGTAACCAAAGAAGGAATTGTTATGAGAAGCCTTTTTGATAAGAATTCTAATGTCCTTCCTGAATTTACCAATGGAGTAACCTCCAACACAGCTTGGGAACCAGTATCGTCAGAGGGAATAAAACGATGGAAAATTAATCATGATTACAAGATCAACGAATTGGTAAGAGTAAAGAATTCCATATATAGAGCTAGAGAAGGTTTTACAAGTAATTCTACTTTCAGTGCAGATACTACTGCTAGCTATTGGCAAATATTAGACGATATGCTAATTCCTAATGATGATGATAGCGATGGTGATATTATTGGAAAGGTATTAACAACTGATGGAGATGATAATTACACCTGGGAAAACCCTGATAAAGGTAACTTCAAATTTGATGGGTCAGTTGAAATGACTGGTAATATAGATTTTGAAGAAGATGATGTCAATAATGCAAAAAAAACCGTAGATGGTGTAGATGTATCTGCTTTAAAAGAATTAGTAGATAATATGATGCTTAACTTAGACCCTATAGGTGTATCTAAATTATGGTCAGGAACTTTAGAAAATATACCTGCTGGGTACTTACCAGAAGACGGAAGTTCGTTATTAAGAACAGAATATCCAGATTTATTTATTGTAATAGGTGACATTTACGGTTCAGTAGACGATTCACATTTTAATTTACCAGACTCTAGAGGAAGAACAGTTATGGGAATTGATAACGTTGATGATACTGATGTTCCTGATCCCATAGTAATTGGTACATCAGGAGGAAATAGGAAGATTCAAATAGAAAAAAATCAAATGCCTTCGCATAATCATACTAATGTAGGAGCTTCTGGAGGTACTCCTGGTGGGACTATTGCAGTAGCTAATAAATGGAATAATTCTGATATGATTCCATATTCTTCTGGTTGGCTGTATAGAGCCCTGAATGCCTATGGTGGAGATCATTGGGTTCCGACTCCTACAGGGACGACTAGTGGAGCAACTCTTAGACATAATCATACTGCTACTTTTACCGGGAATCCTTTAGGTAATCATAATCACGGTATGCAAAACACTGGAGGTACGGATGCTATAGATATAACTCCCAGTTATATATCTAAATATTATATAATAAAAGCAAAAAAAGTTGTAGCACCTACAGAGTAATATTTCAGACAAATTCATATTTCATAATTACAAATTATGAAATATGAATTTGTCCGATTAATAGGGGTCTAAACCAACTAAGTCTTACTGCTTTATGCTATTGTTCCTATAAAACATTATTCTCTAAACTAGCTGTAGAACCATGCAATTTTATATTGTTTCTCATAAAACAGAGTGATTCTTGTATTTAATTGTTCAATACTGTAGAAGTTTTCTCCTGCTATAGCGTAAAAACTTTCAATAACGCGATATCTTCCCAAATATAATGGGAGAGGGGTTATAAGTTTTATACGGAAAGTAATCTACCATGCCCAACCAACATTGAACAAAATAGGTATATCTAGCCCCGAGTTTTGGTTAAATATTTCTCCATTAGAATAATGGGTTATTTTAAACTCTATATTTATATTTTTAGATTTACCTGCCAAAAATCCTATATTTATAAAGTCATGATAAATAAAATGTTCACCTATTTCTATATTATCAATAGAAGTTTCAGATATATAAGTTGGACCCATAATAGAATATGTAGTATAAAAATCTAAGGAAGAAGACCTAAAAAGCCAAAATCTGAAAATAGGAGAAAATGAAATAGCATGTATTTGAGTTTTGTTTTCGGAACTCTTCATACTTGTCCAATTAACGCCCCAATCCATAGAAAAACGTTTTTGAGTATGAAATACATTTCTCTGGTAACTAAGGTATAAAGCCTGAGTAGAACGTGCAGATCCTCGCCAAAAAACAGGAATAACACCATTACCGTCCTTGTTTGCAAAAAAGTTATGTATAGTCATGTTTTTTACATAGTTAGTATATCCTACTTGTAATAAATTCTCAGGAAAATGATATCTTTCTTTATATCTCTCTTTTATTTTTTCATCATCCATTTTTTTAATATTATAATTAACTCCTGCCGAAACTTGTAAAGTATAAGGATTCTTTTCTATAATATTTTCAGGAAAATATAGTACGTTAAAAACCATATCCCATTTATCACTTATCTTGTACTCATAGCCTGTACCCAATATAAGACTTGCATAATTAGAGTTTTTATAAATTTCTTCTTTCAATTCGGGAGATACTGTTCTGTTAACGCTAGCAATACCGGCATTAAGGTAAACGGAGATATTATCGTTAAGTTTAATGCTACGTTTCAACAGTAAAAACCATAGATTTATCCTTACTGTATTGTCATTTCCATCGTTATTGATATTGTGAAAATTAATCTTTTCTATAGCCGAGACAGTTCCTAATTGTATATGATATTTATTTGTTATTTTGTATCCTAACAAAGCGCTTATAGACAATGAAGGTTTAGTTATTTTTTCTGATGTAAAGCCATTAGATAAGTAAGAGTTATCAAATGGATATTTGATTAGGCCTATATTGAAATTATAATATGTTTTACTCAAAAAATCGGAATACTGATACCTATCAATTTCATTTTCATTATTTTGTGCTTTTAGTATTGTAAAAAATAAAAGCATAAGCACAAAAAGGTATTGTTTATTCATCTAATTATATAATTTGCTTCAAATATAACCAAAATTAAATGGTTTGTTAATTTTATCTAAAATAGATTAACAATAAATAAGTACACTCTATTTAACATAATATAAATTATAGAACATTTAATAGTGCAAGTAATAATATACTTTAAACTATCTCTATAATATACTTTTACAAGCCTACAATATACTTTTACAGAGCTCTAATATACTTTTAGGTAGCTCTAAAATGAATTTATAAGCCTACAATATACTTTTACAGAGCTATAATATACTTTTAGGTAGCTACAAAATACCGTATCAAATACTATTAAGTATAATTTAATATGAATAATACGTTTAATTTTAATAAAAAAAATCCAAGCCGTAATAAAACAACTTGGAATTTTTAAAATATTTAACAACAAACTATATTTTACTTTATTTCTTTTATTGCATTTGTTATAAGAGTTTTCAAATGATACTTATGTGCCTTGGTCGATATATTACCATTAGTACTAGCTACCATTCTGTTTATATTCTTAAGATTATACAAAGCCATAGACTTTGCGGCATTATTATATCTAGAGCTATTCTTTCCTTTTACCATTTTTATAAGTGTATTAGTATATTCTAATTGCAAATTTTGTCTAAAAGAATTAACATTAAGTTTAATATCTACTTTAAAAATAGAATTATTAAGGTCATTCATAAAAGTACTTAAACTATACTCGTTGCCATATAGCTGAGAGTCCGATATTCTTTGTAAAGTATTATAATGGAGTAAATGAGCTAAAACTCCTTTCTGAGAATTTAACACCTTGTCATGTATTTTAGGGTCTTCATTACTCCCGAAAAAGTTGAATCCTCTACGTTGCTTAGCTATATAATTATACAATTCGTTAGGGAACTTGAAAGCTGTTGGAGAAAACATATATTTAGACAAAGCCTTCATCGCTCTTTTCTGGTCAGCTAAACTAACTGGAGTATATGGCTTACTTGCTCCTTGCTGACCTATCATAGCTCTGTCAACATACACTCCTCCTATGAAACGAGATATAATCCCTCCTGCTGTAGAATATTGCCCCGATAATATATTGAAACTCTGTCTCAATTCTTCGTAAGACTGTCCTTCTTTGGTAAATTGAACTTTAAGCCCTTTCATCATATCGTTTACTAACTCCATTCTGTCAACCGAATAAGCTATAGGGTCGTTAGACAAATCACTAATCATAACTCTAGGGTCAATAGCTTTACCAGGGCTACGCATATCATCAGCATCGTTACCGAACAATAATTCGGGCATTGTTGACTTACTCAAAAGTTTATTTTTTTGTTCTTCCGTTTTGAAATTGGTATAACCAAACTCTATAGCCCATAGGTCATAAGGTCCTAAAGTAGTAGAAAAATAATGACCTTGTTGGTCTCTATTTCTGTTTATATTAATAGAAACATAGTCCATAACCGAGCCTGCTAATGCTTTGTCTTTTAGATATTCGGCATCGTTTAATTGCTCAGGGCTGTGTAGTTGACTAGCTTTCATATTATGATTAAGCCCCAAAGTATGCCCTACCTCGTGCATAACCAACTCTAACATAGCTTCTCTTTTCATACCTTTCATTTCCAAATCATCGGCACCTTCAGCATTAAGAGCCGCAAAACCAAACAAAGTGTTTTCTTGCATTATATGCCCTAACGAGCAGTAACGTCCTTGTTTGTCCATGCTCGAATTACCTTCATAAAGACTAGTATATTTTACTCTATTGGTAAAGTGAACGTATTCTAACATTATATCTGCACCTAATATTTGTCCTGTTCTAGGGTTTACAAAACTAGGTCCGTAGCCACCAAACGGAGGATTAGGAGAAGCCGTCCATCTCAATACATTGTATCTTATATCCCCAGCATCCCAGTCTGCGTCGTCTGGTTGTTGCTTAACTACTACTGCATTTTTGAAACCAGCTTTTTCGAATGCTATATTCCATCTGAGAACTGCCTCTTTTATAGTCTCTCTAAACTCTAGAGGTGTTGAGTTTTCCATCCACCAAACTATAGGTTTTACAGGCTCTGAAATATCGGCTGTAGGGTCTTTTTTGACCAAATTCCAACGATGAACCAAATCTCTATAAGGAGTTACACTAGTAGAAGTCATATCAGTAACATTAGTTGTAAAATACCCTACTCTTGGATCTTCAAACCTTGGTTTGTAACCGTTTTCTGGAACTTTCATAAAGGTATGGAATACTTTTATACTCACGTTTCTGCCATCAGCTACGGCTCTAGAACCTCCATTTAATACTGCTTTTTTAGAATAAACATACTCTACTTTTATATTAGTATTTTCAGGGTAATTGTTTATTTCGTTTATTTTAGTTTTGTCTTTATCTAAACTTCCTAAAGAAAAAGCTGTACTGCTCTGCCCTGGTCGTTTCGATGGTTTTATCTGAGCAAAGGTTTCTTCCAAAAACAAAGAATTAGCTTTTATCAAATATTCTCCAGTTTTTTTGTCACTAGCCTCTATTTTTATACTAGCTATTATCCCTTCACTAAGGTTAGCATTACCTGATTTTGATATAGCATTATTAGGATCAAAATAAGAAGAAGTATTAGGTTCTATAAATTCTATTCTATCAAAATACTTTTTTATTCTAAATATTTTAGATCCCATATAAGAACCTCTAAAAGCCCCTGCTTCGGTTACTCCATCGGCTACTTGGCTAAAATGTATATATTCATTGTTTAGGTGCTCCTTATTTATAAGCATCTGTAAGTCTCCATTTACAGTATCTCTATAAACAGAAAATAAGCCTACTATTTTTTTACTAGACTTAACCAAATCAGATATTGATTTTTCTTTTTTATCTACTTTTTCTGTTTTACTTTTCTTACTTCTCTTTTTACGTTGAGCTTCTATATTCTGAAAGCCCAAGAATAAAAATAATAAAATTATGTATGATAATCTTAATTTAAAAAATGATTTTGTTTTCATATTTTTTATATATTTATATTTATAAGATAAATATACATTCTTATTGTCAAAAAACAAAATTAGCTAAGATAACACTCTAAGTGCTAAGGTGCAGTTACTTAGGTGCGTAAAATTTATACACCTATTTTACATATATAACTGATATAATCTAAAAAAGCCTTAATTTATTATAAATTAAGGCTTTTTTATAAATTATTTTTACTTGTTAACATCGAATTTAAATACCAAACCACCTAAAGCTTTAAAGCCCTGAACACCGTAGTTCTGGTTAAAGTTATAGTTCTGGTCAAAGGCATTTTCTACTTTCATAAATACAGAAAAATTAGTAGTAAAAAAATATTCTATATGGATATTAGCATCAACAAAAGCTTCTATTTCTAACTCATAGTCAAGAGGTTCTACACTGTAAGTCGTTAACTTATCTTTTAGGCTACCTTCTAGTATAATATCTATATTGAACAACCAATTTTTAGGTTTATATTCAGCAAACACTTTCATTTTACTAGTCGGTAAGTTCCATGTAGTTTCGTTTTCATCCAAAGTGTAATAGTATGTTTTGTTTTGCATACCTATTTTTGTATTTTTGGACAATTCAAAATCTAATTTCATATCTATAACAAAACTTTTTATATCCGAATATATTACTTTATAAGAGTTACCAAAACCATAAGCAGGGTTTTGGGGAATGTCAGTTTTTACTAAATAGTTATATTTGTTCTGTACAAATAAAGCTTTATCTTCTTCAACCAAATATGAAGCTTCCAATGAGAAAGCAAATTTACCAAAATCACCTTTTGTTCTAATATAAAATTTGTTTTTCAGATTCGTTGTCTTCAATACAAGGTCAGGAGAAACATATCTATAATCGTTTATTAATTTTTTATAAGAGTTATGGTTCAATCCTCCACTGAGTCCTAGTTCTATATTCATCTTACTATCGTTAAATAATTTAGACAATTTGATTTCAGGATAGAAGAAAAACCCTTTGTTATATTCTCCTTTCATATATGTTGCATTAAAACCTAAGCTTATGCCTAATCCGTTATTATTATATTTATAGCTTGGTTTAACCGATAACAAAGTAAGATTGTTTTTTTTAAGCTCTTCAGAAACAGCCGATCCAAAGTTAGTTTTGGTATAACTCAAAGGCAAGCTAATATCTATACTATGATTACTCTCATCTAGCAGATTAAAATAGCTATTCAATGAATAGTACAATTCTGAACTATCGTATTTGTCGCTTATAAAATAAATATCCATTAATGTTTTATCTATTAGATAGTCTGATATATTATCAAAATCTACTTTGAAGCTAATATTTGATACTTCTTGTTTGTCTTCGGAGAAAGTTTGCTCATCGTAAGCTATAGTAGGAAATCCGTACCAGTTATAAGAATTGACATCATATTTAGCATCAATATTCCATATATATTTTCTGTTATATGTATTATAAAAAGTATTTATAACCGTTTTACTATTGTTATAATCTATAAGAGAGTTATTAACGCCATCTTTGGTCGATTTATGATAAGCATAAAGACCTAAATATTGATTTTTGAAAGTTTTTTTAACAAAAGCCTTCACTTCAGGGGTATTATAATTACCATAAGCCACTGATATATAGCTATCATAGTTACTAGGTAGTTTTTTCTTAGCCAGTGGTTTTAATTTACCAGTGCTAAGTTTAAAATCGGAATATACAGGGAATTGTTTTAGTCTGTAATTAATGTTATTTTTTTTGAATTTAACATCAACATCTTTAGGGTTTAGCTTTATCTTAAAAGCATCTAGAATAATAGGGCTGTAAGAAGTTTTTATCCTTACAACTTCCGAGTTTATTTCTTTTTCTTCCTCCTGCCCTACTATAGTATTCGTATTTAATACAAACACTGCAACTACTATTATTTTAAAATATAAAGACTTCATATTATAATTCTTCATTCTCATTTACTTTTATTTGGTCCAACAATTTCACAGCATCATCGTGTACATCTTGATACTTTTTATATCCTTTTATTATATTCTCTAATATATAATTAGCTTGAAAATCATCCCCCGAAAGGTGATAATTATTGGCCATTACAACCAAACTCTTAGCTCCCCAGTACTTAAAATTAGAAAAGTCTTTGGTTAGTTCTTGTATTAATTCGTTCGATTTATCGTAATTAGCTTTAGTATATTCAAAATATGCTAAATAATATAAAGCCTCCGCTTTAGTTTCGCCATATTTTTTATTATCTACCAAGTATTTATAAGCTATTCTTGATTTCTCATTATCTTTTGTTTCGAAAGAAGCTCTAGCTATTATCAATTTCACCTCCAGAACAATGTCTTTATTTATATTTTCATCTATAAGAAGCTGTTCTGCCGCCTCTATGCTTTTGACTAGGTCTCCTTTATTATAGTATGCTTTGAGTAAATTAGACTTTGCAAATATTATATTTTGACCCTTTTTACTTTCTGACTCTAGCTGTTTAAGTACAGGTATTAATTCTTCCCAATTCTCGTTTTCTATATATATATAAGATAACTCTACCAAAGAGTTCTCGGTAAACTCACTAAAATACTGATCTATTACATATTTATAATGTTTTACACTACTTATCCTATCATTAGTATTTATATACGATTGAGCAATATAAAAATTAGCCTTCAATAAGTTGTTTCCTTTAGGGAAATAATTAAGATATTTATTGAAATTGACTATAGATTTATCAAAATCAGAATCTATATATTTTATTTCTCCTGCTTCAAACATACTATTATCTAACTCCATATCACTTACATTTATATTTTTAAGAGTTTTTGTCCATTTGGCATATTTTTCTACTTCGCCTATATCTATATAAACCCTTTTGGCATTAGCCACAGCCTGTTTTGCTACTTCAGAATTAGGGTATTTATCTACTATCAATTTATATGTTTCTATAGCTTTTTGGTTATTGTTACTATTATAGTATATAAGTCCTTTCTTTTGCATAGACAAAGAAGTAAACTTACTTTTAGGAAAATCATTAATAAGTGTATCGTAAGTATTAATTGCTTTAGAAGTTTTATTTGTAAGGTTAAGAGTATTAGCTAATACATAAAGAACCTCTGCCTGATATACCGATTTGTTATGAACTTTACCAAAATCATATAAAGCCTCTATTTTTTGATCATTTCTGTTTACAAAGCCATAAGCCAAAGCTTTTCGGAACAATGCATAGTCCGAATTAGGATTGCCCATATTGATAGCTTGATTATATACCTCCATTGATTTCCAATAGTTTTTATCTACAAAATAACAATCCGCTAGTCTCATATAGGCATCATCTACTATATTTTTGTCAGCTGATTCTATATTAATAAACAAATTGAAGTTCCTTATTGCTTTTTTATAATATTTAAGTTTAAAATAGCAATAACCTAATTGATAGTAAACCATCTTATATTCTTCTAATAAATGAGAATTAGAATTAGAAAATTTACTAAAACCATCAGCAGCTTTATCGTAGTCTTGTAATATATAATAGGCTTCTGACTTCCAATATATAGATTTTAGTTTTATGTTTTGGTCATAATTTAAGTTTTCTGACTTTATATAAGTTGATATAGAACTTTCATATTCTCTTTGTTCAAAAAGTTGATTAGCTCTCAAAAACAAAGCTTTTTGATATATAATATTTTTACTTATATTTTCATCATTTTCTATATATTCTATAGCCTGTTGATAGTCTTTAGAATAAATATACGACTCTATAATAAAACTTTTTATCAGACTAGCCTCTTTATAATTAGGATATTCCGAAATGTATTTTCTAAGTACATCTCCTACATTCTGATAAGGATTTCCTATTTGGTAGCTAAGTTTGGCATATTGAAACCAAGCATCTTTTTGTATTTCTTTGTTAAAATCAAATTCTAAAGCATGTTTGAATGCGTTCAAAGCTTTGTTTTTCTCTTCGTTTTTTAGGTAACATTCTGCTAAGTGATAATACGAGTTTTGAGCTAATTCATTGTCTACATTTATTATTTTATTAAAAATAGATATAGCTTTGGTGAAATTTTTATTTTTATAATAACTATAACCTAACACATACAAGTCGGTGGAAGTTAAGTTTCCATCATTATTCTTTCCTTTGTATTGTTTTAAATAATTTATAGCCTCTCTATATTTTTCTAATTTAAAATAAGAATCTCCTACTATCTTGGCTATATACGAAGATTCTTTTATACTAGTCTTGCCTAATTGTTCTCTACCTATTAGTATACATTTTTTGTATTCTTTTTGGACAAAATAGATATCTAACAAATAGTAATTTACCGTTTTAGAGTATTTTCTATTGTTTTTGAGTTCTGACAAATAATCAATAGCAGTATCGTAGTCTTTGTTAAGATACGACATATAGCCTAAGAAATATTTAGATTCGTTTTTGTATTTACTATATTTTTGTAGTCTTTTGAAATAAACTACGGCTTTATTATATTTTTTTGCTTTAATAAAACCATAACCTATCCTGTACAAGAACAATGGTTTTTCCGATTTTTCTAGTCCATTAAAGTCTATTTTTTTATACCATTTTAGCGATTGAGATATCTGAGCTTTCAAAAACATATAATCAGCAATTTGCATAAAATATCCGTTTATCATCACACTACTAGGAAAGTTTTTTGGAAATTGGTTAATCATACTATAAGAATTATCGTCTTTGGACTTAAGAAAGCTCAATGAAAGATAATATTGATACTTGTCCGAAGACGTTATTTGCTTGTCTTCGATGTGTTTCAATTGATTGTAAGCAGCGTCGTAAAGGTCATTATCATAAAGATAAATAGCTTGTTTTAAGTCTTTTTCAGTATTTGTATTTTGAGCGCCTATATATTGGAACACTAAAAAAAGAAAAATATATTTTAGATATTTCATGTTTTTTTGTTGGATTTTATAAAGTAAATAAATATGTTGCAAAGTCTTACAAAATATCTAAGGTCAAATCTAAAAACTTTTTCAATAATACATAGATAATAAATGATTTATTTTAATTAAATATTACTATTTCTAATATAAATCATTAAGTTTGCTCTTATGGAACAAAATATAGTTGACTTAAAAAATATTGAAATTTCTCAGAGAGAAAACCTCATATTTTCATCTTTCGATTTTTCTATGAAAAAAGGTGATTTTGTATATCTTATAGGTAAAACTGGTAGTGGTAAAAGTAGTTTTATGAAAACCTTATATGCTGATATACCTTTATTTTCGGGAGAAGGTAATGTTGCAGGTTATGACCTTAGAACACTCAAAGATAAACAAATTCCATTTTTGAGACGTAAGATAGGTATTATATTTCAAGATTTTAAACTATTAAATGACAGGTCAGTCTATGAAAATCTGGCTTTTGTTCTCAAAGCTACAGGTTGGACTTCTACCAAAGAAATAAAGGAAAAAACCTTAAACACTTTAGATATGGTAGGTATGAAAACAAAGCATTACAAAATGCCTTTTGAACTATCGGGGGGAGAGCAACAAAGAGTAGCTATAGCCAGAGCCTTACTCAACGATCCTGAACTAATACTAGCCGACGAGCCTACAGGAAACTTAGACCCTAGTACTTCTTTAGAAATAACCGAATTATTAAAAAAAATACATCTAAGTGGGAAATCTATAATAATGGCAACACATGATTACGCAATTATAATGAAATACCCTCATAAAACTTACAGATGTAAAAATGGGAAAATATTAGAAGTAGTACAAAACTTAACTTAAACACAATAATTAACACAATAATTTATGACAATATTATCGATAAACTGGAACCCTTCAATAGGTATTGACCTAGGATTTTTCGTAATAAGATACTATAGCCTTATGTTTGTAATAGCTTTTTTTATAGGCTTTTACTTGATGAAAAAAATATTTATAAACGACAATATTTCTTTAGAAAAACTAGACAAAATATTCGTATACGCCTTTGTAGGTATACTATTAGGTGCCAGAATAGGTCACTTCTTGTTCTATGACCCTATGTTTTTGTTAAGCAATCCTCTTGAAGTTTTATTACCAATTAAGTTTAGCCCGAAACTACAATTTGTAGGCTTTAGCGGACTTGCAAGTCATGGAGCTGCTATAGGAGCTATTATTTCTTTGTTCATATACCAACGAAAAGTATTAAAAAAACCTTTCTTATATATATTGGACCGAGTAGTGGTGGTGTCTATGCTAGGTGGTGCTTTTGTAAGAATAGGTAATTTTATGAACTCTGAAATAGTTGGTAAAGTTACTAATAGCGATTTTGGAGTCAAATTCATACAAAACGACATGAGTAAGATGGAAGCTATGAGGATTACTAATGCCAAAACCTCAGAACAAGCTTACGATCTTATAATAAACAATGACAGTCTAAAGCATATATTAGACAATATTCCTAACAGGCATCCTGCTCAGCTTTATGAAGCAGCTGCTTATATACTTATATTTTTGGTGCTTTATTATTTTTATTGGAAAACACCAAAAAGAAACCACAGAGGATTCTTATTCGGAATGTATTTCACTTTAGTATGGACAGCTAGGTTCTTTATAGAATTCTTAAAAGAAGCTCAAGTTGATATGAGAGATGAATGGGCACTTAACACAGGGCAATTATTAAGCATACCAATGGTTCTAATGGGATTATATTTTATGTTTACTAGTTCAAAAAGACAAGAAAAACAAGTTTAAATCTGGCAAAATTATTATTTTTGCATTAAAAAAATACAAATGGCGACAACACAAGAATTAAAAGATTTCTCTCAACAAGTAAGAAGAGATATAGTAAGAATGGTACATGCAGTAAGTTCAGGTCACCCTGGAGGTTCTTTGGGATGTAACGAATTCTTTACTATTCTATATCAAGAGGTTATGAATTACAGTACAGACTTCGATATGGACGGTAAAAATGAAGATCTTTTTTTCCTATCAAACGGACATATATCTCCTGTATTTTATAGTGTTTTAGCTAGAAGTGGCTTTTTTCCTGTTGCAGAATTAGACACTTTTAGGAAAATAGGCACTAGACTACAAGGTCACCCTACTACTCATGAAGGTTTACCAGGTATAAGAATATCTTCTGGTTCATTAGGTATGGGTATGAGTGTAGCTTTAGGTGCTGCACAGGCCAAAAAACTTAATGGAGACAAGTCAATAGTATATTCTCTTCATGGTGATGGAGAATTACAAGAAGGTCAGATATGGGAATCGGCTATGTATGCCGCAGGCAAAAAAGTTGACAACCTTATATCGACTATAGACTATAATATGAAACAAATAGACGGATCTACTGACGATGTACTTCCTTTAGGAGACCTAAAAGCTAAGTTTTTGGCTTTCGGCTGGGATGTCTTAGAAATAAAAAAAGGTAACGATATAGAAGCTATCAAACAAGGGTTGAAAGAAGCTAAAAGTCGTACAGGTAAAGGGAAACCTGTATGTATACTACTGTATACCGAAATGGGTAATGGTGTTGATTTCATGATGGGAACTCATGCTTGGCATGGTAAATTCCCTAGCGATGATCAATTAGAAGAAGCTTTAAAACAAAATCCTGAAACTTTAGGAGACTATTAAATAAAAAAGCCTCCCTCTTTTGTATAAATAATAATGAAAAAGTAGAGGGAGACTTTAGTTGAAAATAAATTTCAACTATAACAACACTTAAAGATAAACAAAATATCTTAACAAGAAGCATAACATACTTAAAAAAAGCACTTCAAATTAATTTTATTTGAGTGCTTTTTTTATTAAGTATCATGTTAACTCTCTATATAAAACCGTTTCCTTCAATAAATTTTATAAGATTACAGTCTTAATTATATTTATAAAAAGTAAATACATAATAGCCCCAGTTCTAACAAATACCATAAGATTTATTAAGGTAAAGTTCTATAATAAAATAAATTTAATTACTCTATTTCATTATATAATTCTTGTATCTATAAGACAAACCTAAAGTAGAATACATTAATAATCAGACACTTATGCGTAATGTTTGTTTTTTTTTTGTATATTTGCAGAAACAAAAACTTAATTTACTATGAAAAAAATAATATTTTTACTCGTTGTTTTGGCATTCAATATTATACATTCTCAAATAGGAATAGGTACAAAAAATCCTGATGAAAATTCTATCTTAGAAATATCATCATCTGATAAAGGAGTCATATTACCTCGTTTATATTTGAAGTCCATATCTGAATCTCACCCTTTGAAAAAACATATCTCTGGTATGATTGTGTATAATATATCTAATTCGGATGAGTTATCTGTAGGGTACTATTATAATGATGGTAGTAAATGGATAAGGTTTCTATCCGACAATGATAATATCGAAAATTCTGAAAGCTTTATATTACATGGGACTTATAGTGATTTGAATAGAAATGTAGGTAAAGAAGGAGACTATTTTTTAGATTTAGACAACTATAGATTATACGGTCCTAAAGGAGTTGGTAATAATAACGATAGTTGGGGAACAACTTATACTTCATTAAAAGGAGCACCTGGTAATGAAGGTACTGATGGTAAAGGTATAAGCTCAGGAGAATATGAAGCCACTACAGGTATAGTTAAATTGACCTATACTGATAATAGCTCTACAGAAACAGGGGATTTAAGAGGAGCTGATGGTAAGGGTATAAGCTCAG
>JABSPL010000097.1 GCA_013215105.1 Flavobacteriaceae bacterium | reverse complement strand
ATAATTTATCATAATGCATGGTTATTTGCTGTAATATAGCAATAAACCTGCATTTGACCATATACAAATAAGTGTTTTATGTATTTATTTAACTAAGTATTAGTTAAATAAATACTTTTTCAGCAGACCCTATATAAGCCCCATCAATTTCTCCGTCTATCAAAAGCCTACGCCATAAGCCATCGTACCAATAATAATAACCTGGATTTAAATCGAAAGTATTAGTAATATTAAAAACTGTAAGTCCATCAACATTTCCATTTGTTATAGTATCAGTATCCAAAACAGATGTTAAAGCTATTCGAGGTATTAGTAAACCTCTGTTGTTTGAACTTATTTCTAACTCGGCAGAGTCACTTGGATTTGTAGTTCCTATTCCTACTTGAGAAAAAGACATAATACTGCTTAGTAAAAAAACTACATATATTCTTTTTAGGTAATTCATTTCTTTTTATTTTTAGATATTATTAAAAACAATTATTACAAATATACCACTTTATTTATATTTATCTAGTAGCTAGATGGTTATGTTTAGTATTGCTATAAATACTTTATTAAATGCATAATATTTAGAAAACAACTTAATATTTATAACTAAATATACTTTAACTATCTTAGTCAAAAAACAAACACATTTACATAGTACTAAATATTAAAATAGTATTTTTGTGGGTATAATAGTACTAATAATAAACAATATCAGATGAAATTTTTTATAGACACTGCCAATTTAGAGCAAATAAAAGAAGCTCAGGAACTAGGAGTATTAGATGGAGTAACTACGAACCCTTCGCTTATGGCTAAAGAAGGAATTACTGGTGCTGAAAACATATTGAAACACTATATAGACATATGTAATATAGTAGATGGAGACGTTAGTGCTGAGGTAATATCGACCGACTATAAAGGTATGGTAAAAGAAGGTGAAGCTTTGGCTAAACTACATGAGCAAATAGTAGTAAAAGTACCAATGATAAAAGAAGGTTTAAAGGCTATTAAGTATTTTTCGGACAAAGGAATACGTACTAACTGTACATTAGTCTTTTCGGTAGGACAAGCTTTGTTAGCTGCTAAGGCAGGTGCTACTTACGTTTCTCCGTTTATAGGAAGACTAGACGATGTGTCTACAGACGGGCTTAACCTAATAAGAGAAATAAGACTAATATATGACAATTATATGTTTGACACACAAATACTAGCAGCATCGGTAAGACATACTATGCATATAGTTGACTGTGCCAAAATAGGTGCCGACGTTATGACAGGACCGCTTAAAGCTATAGAAAGCTTACTAAAACACCCGCTAACAGATAGCGGACTAGCAACCTTTTTGTCTGATTATAATAAAGGAAACTAAAACACTAACAAAAAGGTTATTCTACTACAGAATAACCTTTTTTTATGCCTAAAATATGAAATTCGAAAAAACATCAGAAGCCGAATCGTTATACAGCTCATTGGATCAGATGTCTTCTCTAGAAATATTACAGAATATAAACAAAGAAGACCAGAAAGTATCTATAGCAGTAAACAAGGCAATACCCAATATAAACACAGTAGTTGGCTATATAGTTGACCGCTTACAAAACGGAGGAAGACTTATATATATAGGCGCAGGAACCAGTGGCAGACTAGGAGTTCTAGATGCTTCGGAATGCCCTCCTACTTATGGAGTGAGTAGCTCTTTAGTACAAGGTATAATAGCAGGAGGTGATAAAGCTTTAAAAATATCGGTAGAAAATGCCGAAGACAGTAAAGAAAAATCTGTTTCGGACCTAAAAAATATAGATTTCAATAGCAAAGATACACTAATAGGAATAGCCGCTTCAGGGACTACTCCTTATGTAATTTCGGCAATAGAATACGCTAACAAACTAGGTGCATACACAGGTGGAATTACGGTAAACACAGGTAGTCCTCTGTCTGAAGTAGTCAAATGTATAATAGAAATAGAGGTAGGTCCAGAATTTGTAACAGGAAGCTCTCGTATGAAAGCAGGAACTGCTCAGAAAATGGTACTTAATATGATTAGCACCTCGGTGATGATACTGATAGGTAAAGTAAAAGGCAACAAAATGGTCAATATGAAGCTCAGTAATGACAAGTTGGTCAAGAGAGCCGTGGGTATGTTGGTTAGCGAGCTTAATATTTCGATAAAACAAGCAGAAATATTGCTATCGAAACATCATAATGTCAATAAGGCTATAGAAGGGTATCGTAAAAACAAATAAACAGAGGGATAATTAGCCTATTTTGGTCTCTAAAGCCAGTGTCTTGGCTGTTTTATAATTAATTATCAGTAAAATAAATCACATAATATACTAGTTACTTAATGGTTGCATATTTATTGATTTTTTATTTTAAAAAACCAATAAATAAAACTTGTCAATGTAAGAAAATGGACTATATTTGCAACCGCAAACAAATATGGGCAATTAGCTCAGTTGGTTCAGAGCATCTCGTTTACACCGAGAGGGTCGGGGGTTCGAATCCCTCATTGCCCACTAAAGAGCAGATATATTTTATATCTGCTCTTTTTTTTTATAAATAGGTATAACTCAAGTTAACTTCATAGTTATACAACCTATATGAAGCTTCACTCCTAGCTGAATAATATATTAGAATAAACTACTAATAATATTACAGTTCTTATAACAGCCAAGAAACTATATAAGGACATGTATAATAATCAAAAAAATAAGGTTACTAAGCCTAAGCCTGGTAACCTTATTCTATAATATTTAAACTATCAATCTACTCTTTTGATTGACCAGATATAGTTATAGTAGTACCTGCTTCAGAAGTAGTTACTGTACTGTTCAATATTTTAAGTATATAGTAGCTATCATCTTTTTTAGTAGCTATCACATAATTAGTTGAGGAACTAGCAGTAGCTGAAACATCTTCAAAAGTATCTAATCCGTTTGCGTTATCAACAGCCAATTTCAAAGCTTCTTGAGTAGTTATATCGTTCCAATTTTCTAAAGAAAGAATTACTAATTTGTCAGCATCTTTTTTGATAATAGCACTAGTTTCGCTATTAGTAGTCCAAGCCAAACCGTACACTTCCATACCTGTAGCATCTGCTCCAGCTATTCTTTTGAATTCGAAATCGATTGCTTCAGCCAAAGAGGTAGTAGGTTCTTTTACTGTCAAAGTTATAGAATTTTCAGCTAATACATTTTCGTCTTTATCTAAAACTGTGAAGAAATATTCGTAATCTCCTACATTAACTTCAGAAGTCATAGTTATAGTGATAGAAAAAAGATCCTCATCATCTTTTTTAAGCTCTACAGGACGCTCAGTACCATCAGAACTTTTGAAACCTGTAATAGTGTAAGCAGGAATATTATCAGCATCTCTTTTTAGAGTAAAATACTCCATATTGTCATCTCCTTTTTTAGCAGTTAATTCTATTGTAAATTCTTGTCCTGGAGCTATTTCAGCATCGCCACTCACAGTACCCGAAGTACTAAAAGATATAGTTGCGTCTGCTAATAGTTCATCTGATTCACAGCTTACAAATAATTGACTGATAACTAGTACGAAACATACTAGAGTTAAATTGAATTTCTTCATTGGTTTATGTTTTAAAATATTTGGCAAAAGTATAACTAATTAACACATATAGTGTTAATTAAATCTAAAACATAAAATTAATATTGTGAAGTACTGAAATACAGAGCTTTAAATGATTTTTCATAATCACTCTTTATAACGCAGATGTTTATAAAACAAAAAGCTTAACTAAATTATATTAATAATTATTTCTTAGTTTCATACAAACGATAATAGTACCAAGAAACCACCGTTCCTACGAAAGAAAACACTACTAATAGCCAAAATAAATTCTGATAACCTGTTATCCCCGGAGAATTATCTAACAAATACCCCATTATAGGACCAAAAAATATATCAGGAGTATAGCCAACTATAGAAATAACACCTACTGCTGTTCCTGTAAGAATAAGTGGTATTTGACCCTTATGCATAACAGCAAAATAAAGAGAACGTGCCGCATAAACTCCTGTAGAAACAACCGATATTGATATAAAAAACAATATTGGTTCAGAGCTTGTTACAAAACCTGTAGCAAACAATAAAGCTGATATAAACGAAATAACGAAACTTACAAATAACCAAAACGTAATTTGAGAACGGTCAGCCAATAAACCGATTACAACTCCTACAAGTGGACGAATAAACAATAAAGAAGTACCTACTTTTGCCGCTTCTAACTGGTCGTACATCATTATTTCCTTGGCATATAATGAAAATATATCTGTTATTTTGTAACCTATATAGGCACATAAAACAATAAACATAAGCATCCAAACCGATGGAAGACGTAAAACTTCTTTCACCTGTGATATTTTTATTTTATCTATATTTATTTCCTTTTCTGTTTTTTCGTCTATTTTCATAAAAAACCACACTAGCAGACCTACTATAACAATAACTCCCGACAATATTAATACCACTTGCCTAAAAGCGGCTCTACTTTCATCTGGTGAAGCTCCAGATACATCCGAAGTAATAAATAGCGAAAAAACAAACAAACCTACAGTACCTAGGCTCACTCCTACTAAACCTCTACCACCGTCTAAAAGTCCAAATGCTTTACCTTGTGAGTTTTTACCTCCCCAGATTCTGGCTGCTTTCATCATAGGTGACCAAAATAAGAAAATAGTAGTAAATCCCCAATATCCATAGATAATTTTTAACATAGTATAGCTAGGAAATGTAGCATATACTAAACCTCCCAAGGCAGTCATAATAAGTGATATTGCCATTAATTTACGTGGAGCAAATTTATCTGAAAAAGCACCTCCCAATAAGTAGGAAAACAAAGCTACAATCCCATATACGGAGTAACAAAAACCTAATTGAGTATTATCCAATTGGAATGCTTCCAAAACCGTAGGTCTGAATATTCGAGGTAAGACAAACGGGATCATAAATACTGATTCTCCTGCCAAAATAAGTAATAATAAGTAAGACCAAGGTGTTGTATTTTGCTTCATATTTATATGTGAGGTTTATATTTCAGGCAAGATAAAACAAATAATAGATTAAACTACTACGGATAATTGTATTAGATTATAATTATCGAATAACAATCTATACACATATAACTGATCCAGGGCAAACTCACACTTTAATACCCAATACTTTCAGTAAATAGTTTACGTCCCAGCCAGCTTTTAGCCTCTTTCCCATTATTCCTTGTTTTTCAGTTTTCTCGTTTTTGAGTAGGTTTAAGGCTGTTTT
>JABSPL010000096.1 GCA_013215105.1 Flavobacteriaceae bacterium | reverse complement strand
GAATATACTCTAAAAGCTAATGGTATAGAATATAAAAAAGATAGTGTAACAGTGTTCTATAATTCTTATGATATAAGTAAAATAGTAATATATCTACCTCCTAGTTTAGCTAGAGGTAGACATAGCCTTCATACAATGTCAATAGAAAGCTACCATTACGTGAAAGTAGAATTAAAAAACGGTAAACATCTAATACTAACCTGCCTTATGGACTCTATACTATACGAAAACATATACAAAGTAAAAAATGTAGAGATAATAAAGAAGAAGAGAGTGTTTGCTTTTATATATGACAAGATAAATTGGAGTGCTTTGTATAAGTGAAATTAGCTTTTATTCATATTAACCCCCTTCTTTTACTTTTTCCCATCGCTGAAAAAAGTAACAAAAAGATCTAGTCCAGTTAAAAAACAGTCTGTATTTCTAGCACTAAAAATCTATAAAAACAAAACTCGTCGTTCCTCCTCAAACATCTTAAGTTTGTAAAGTAGTATATTTAATAAATAATCAAGTTAGAAATAAAGAGGAATAAGGCTGTCTCAAACAATAAGATTTAAATCTTATAACAATTGAAAGTCCCTTCTTTATTAGTTATTTAATTTCGAACAATTCATTGGACTTCGAGTCTGTTTTTAAGTTGCTAAAATACGTAACCTTTTCTAACTATAAAAAACAATTAATTATGGAAAATTATGCAAACATTTATGGAATAGACATTTCAAAGGACACCTTTGATGTTGTCGATTTAGAAGGGAACCATAGTGATTTCAAAAATACTAAAAAAGGTTTTATGGAGTTCAAAAAAACCATTAAAAAAGATAGTCTATGTGTTATGGAGGTCACAGGTATCTATCACTTGAATATCGCTAAGTTTCTTTTTAAAAAGAAAATAGATGTATCCGTCGTGAATCCTCTTAGGATTAAGAGGTTCTTTCAAATGCTTTTAAAAAGGAACAAAACAGACAAAGCTGATGCTAAAATGATAGCTACTTATGGAGATAATCAAAAGCCTAATCTATGGGAGCCTTGTTCTGAAAAAATGGAGCAAAGTAAAGATATCTATAAAATTATGGATCAAATGATAAGGTTTAGAGCTGGTTTAAAGAATAAACTAAGTGCTCTTGTAACTAAAGAGGCTATGATTTTCGCTATCAAGGAGATAAAAAAACAAATATTATTAGTATCTGAATCAATATTAAATCTAGAGAATAAAATAAATGAATTAGTAAAAGAAGAAGATGCTGAATTACTAACGAACCTTAAGTCTATTAGTGGTATTGGTGAACGTACAGCAACATTGTTAATAATATCCACAGATAGATTTAAAAACTTTGATTCATCAAAGCAGTTAAGTTCATATTTCGGATTAGCCCCTACAGAACACAGGTCAGGAACTAGTGTAAAAGGATCTAATAGGATAAGTAAAATGGGGAATCCTGATGTAAGAAAAACATTGTATATGTGTGCTTTACAAGCTTCAAGAAATAATAAAACATGTAGTATTTTATATAATAGACTGTTAGATAAAGGGAAACCTAAAAAAGTAGCACTAATAGCTGTTGCTAATAAATTATTAAAAATAACCTATGCTATTGCTAAATCAGGATTGAAATATGACCCTAATTACGTCTCTAAATTAGACAGAAGTAAAATAGTAAGTTCTACTTAAAAACTTAGGGTAAAATTGAGCCAAAAGTTTCTCCTATCTGCACACTGATTAGCGGACAAAAAAGTAGCGGATTAACTTTAAAAAAGCACCCGCTACGCAAGATAAACTTAGGTTCAAAAAATCACCAAAAGTTTTCCTATCTGAATTGTAAATTTACGTAAAATAATTAGGTTTCTAACACAATTCAATTGTTTTTATTGCGATTTGAAGCACTGAAATACTACGAGTGTTTTTTGAAGGACATTGCTTGCTAAGACGTTTTGTTTATTTAATAAGAGTGGAGTTTTTTCTGGACAGAACTAAAAAACTGCCCTAATTTTAAAAGCTTAAGCTTACAACAGATTTATGGCGTTAAGAAAAACTATTGTTTGAGCGGAGCGAGTTTAGTTTTTTAGACATATATCTGTTAGTAAGGTAGCTTTTAAAATTATAGGCTAGGGGTTTTTGGTACTTTTTTGCCTATGCAAAAAGTATATAGAAGAAGTATTGAGAATGTATTTGTAAACTGAAATACTACGAGTATTTTTTGAAGGCATTACTTACTAAAGAAGTTTTGTTTTTATAGAAACATTTAGTTAATTTGTTTTAAAACAGAACGCCTTCTTGGAGCAGGATTAAAACTGCCCTTAGTTTAAAAGGGTAATCTTACAGTGGTCTTATGGCGTTAATAAAAACTTTTGTTTGAGAAAAGTAAAAAACTAGACATAAGAGAAGATATAGCAATAGTTATTCCTGCCAAAAAAAGGATATAATATAAAGTTATAGCTTTAAAGGGTTCAAAGTTCAGATACGAATGGCATACTAAAGATGATAGTTTCTTGTTCTTAGGTTTTCATGGAGAAGTGAAATTAGAGAAAGGATATAGTGAGTTTTACAGTCTCTAACGCTAATTCTATGGCTGTATACTTTTACAGCTCCGTTCGAAGGCATTCACGGTTGGTATTTCAATAATAATAGCGTTAAGGATATTGTGGTAAAACTACAGTTGAAAGGAGAGTATATAATGAAATAATATTTCAAAGAGGAAAGGATATAATCAATAAAATGCAAAGATGATGTTTGGTTGTGAAACTAAACATCATCTTTTTAATTTGGTGAAAAATTATTTTATTTTTTATTTCGATTGTCAATAAATATAAACCCCAACAAAAACAATCCGTAAACTATATAGGATACTAGAGTTATGTCGGTACCAGTTTTTATTATCTCAGGTTCAAACTTGAATACTATATCGTGTTTCCCTTTAGGTATTACTAGCCCTCGTAATATATAGTTAGCTCTGAATATTTCATTCTTTTTACCATCTATATAAGCATTCCATCCGTTTTTGTAATATATTTCCGAAAATATAGCTATTTCTGTTTTATTAGACTCTGATTTGTAATATAACTCATTTGCCGAATAATTAGTCAGAAATATAGATGATAATGAGTCTTTTGCCTCTATTTTATTAGGTAAAAGATTTTTAAAATCTTTATGAACAAAGGCCTTTTCTAAAGAGTTAAAATCGCTTAATGAAGTTATTTCTTCATCTGCAGAATTTACTATAGTTACACTATCAATAAACCAGCTATTACCATTAGCTATTTTGTTTAATTCCATGAGATTAGTCCCTTTTTGGTTCTGATACATGAAATATTTGGTGTTAAGCATATTTAATACTTCTACATTGTTTTTAGCAATATGGAAATCGTAAATCTCTTGATAACGCATAGGTTTAGCAGCGTGGTAGCCTCCTATAGACTTATGATGATACGAAGTTGTACCATTATTCATTAGACTATTGGTGTAATTAGCAACTCTATAATGACTTTTGTCTTTTAATATTTCTCTGTCTACCTCTGTTTTTGTAAATATTCTTTTAAATTCTTTGTTAGAACTAAAATTGTCATTGTTTACATAATTTCTATCAACAAAAACCAAATCCCCAACTATTAAAACAGATAAAGCAATTATTATCGTGTTTTTGGATATTTTGTTTTTTAAGAAAAAATACAACAAACCAGTAGCTGATATAACTAATACTAAACCTTTTATTATATCATAAAAAAACATTGTATGCCTGTCTTCTATTACAGCTTTAGATAATCTAGGTAGCATTTTTTCTAGTCTAGGGTCTATCAATCCTGAGAATTGTAATAATATACTTCCTAATAGTAACCAAAACAATAATCCACCTCCTGTAACTATAATAGCGTTTTTTAAAGCTTTTAGTTTTATTTCGTTATTGTTTTCTTTTTTGATAAATTCGTTAAGACCTAATGCAGCTAATATAGGTATAGCTAATTCTAATATTACTTGTATAGATGATACTGCTCTAAATTTGTTGTAAAGAGGGAAATAATCTATCATAAAATCAGTTAACAGAGGGAAGTTTTTACCCCAACTGAGTAATAATACTAAAACAATAGTAGGAACAAGCCAGTATTTTATTTGTTTTTTGACCAAAAATAAAGACATCACAAAAAGTAATAATACTACTATACCTATATATGCAGGTGCCGAAACTATAGGTTGGTCTCCCCAGTAAGTAGGTGTTGCTTCGGAGAATTTACGAGCCTGATCAGATCCTGCATTTTTGTTAATTAATTTGTATGTAGCCGATGAACTGTCTAGTTTTTCGGAACTAGCTCCTCCCATAAACCGAGGTATTGCCAAGTTAAAACTCTCTAGTATCCCATAGCTGTACTGGGTTATATACGCTTTGTCTAGCCCTGAAGATTTGTTTTCTTTATTAGTTCCGTCAGGGTTTATTGTAAGTTCACTTTTTCCTCTGGTGCTAAATTCGGAGTATTCTTTGGTTGCTAATAAACGAGTGCTATTTAATAGAATAGAGAAAACTACAGCTATAGTAAATAGAAATGTTGATTTTAGGAAGTGTAAAAACTCTTTGTTTTTGATAGAATATATGAATTGAACTAAAAAGTAAAACATCAATAAAAACATAAGATAGTAAGTCATTTGTATATGGCTAGTGTTTATTTCTAATGCCATAGCTAAACTAGCCACTACAAAACCCCATAGGTATTTGCGCCTGAAAAGTAATATTAAACCAGATAAAACCAATGGCATATAGGCTATTGCGTGAGCTTTTGAGTTATGTCCTACTCCTAGTATTATTATCAGATAAGTAGAAAAACCGAATGCTAGAGCCCCCAAAACAGATACTCTCCAATCTATTTTCATGGTTCTTAATAAAATAAATAAGCCTATTAGATAAAGAAATAGATAATCGGCAGGACGAGGTAAAAAACGTATTAACTTGTCAAGTTGATATATATAATTATGAGGATAGTAGGCACTAACTACATAACTAGGCATTCCTCCAAACGATGTATTGGTCCAGTAAGGCTCTTTATTGTCATTATTTTTACGGAAATCTTTTATTTCTTTGGATGAACCTATAAACTGTACTATATCGCTTTGTACTATCTCTTGACCTTTAAGTACTGGTGAAAAGTAAGCTAAAGAGACTACTGCAAATATAAGTATTGATATTATATAAGGTAATGTTTTTTTAAAATTCATATATAAGTATGTTGTTGTTTTTAATCATCTACTTCTTCAAAGTCAATATATTCCCCTAACGAGCTGTCTTTTTGTTGTTTTTTGTTAGGCTTTTTGTCAACTACTGTTTCTCCTACGTTTTGTTTGTTATAATTATTTTTGTCTTGTTTAGGCTTGCTTTGGTTTTGTAAATTACGGATAAAATATCGTAATATAAAAGGACCTAAATAACGAAAAGCTATCTTTATAAGATAGTATATAGACATTATTATAATTATAGTCCTAAAAAAGCCAGATATATCTGCTGTTTGCATATGGTTTTTATTTTTTCCTCAAAAATAATGATTTATATAATATTAATAGTAGATATTAGTATATAAAAAAAGGTTAAAATTAAATATATTTCTTCCTTTAATGATTTTTAGTAGTTATAAAAATCATAAACCTCGATTAAAAGAGTGTGTATTCCTAATAATTTATTATTTTTACGAATCGTTACTTTCTTTTTTGAAAAGTAATAAATAATAACTATATATATATAAAACATGAAAAAAGGCATTTTATTAGGACTTGTTGCAGCTTTGACTTTAGGTTCTTGTAACACAGAAAAAAAAAATTACTTAACCTTTAAAGGGAAAGTGACTAATGTAAAAGTAGATTCTCTTATAATAGGGAGTACTAAAAACAGAGATTTCAAAAGAGTAGTTAAAATAAACGAAGACGGAACGTTTATGGATACTTTGAAAGTTGAAAAAAACACTTATTACTTTATGAATGCTCAAAAAGGAATTCGTTTTGAAGCAGAAAATGGAGATGTTGTAAAAGTTTCTTTTGATGCTGAAGACTTCACTAACTCTATGAGTATAACTGGTGATAAAGAAGAAATAAACGGTTATTATGTATCTAAAAGTAAGTTAGATGCAGACATACAATCTAAATTCCCTGATACTAACTTAGAAGAAGAAGTATATGCAGAGAAAGTAAGTGGACTTACCAAAGGATATTCTGATTTGTTGGCTGTTAACGAAGCTTACTTAGATAGTCTTATGGTTGACAGTGAGAAAAAGTATATCAAAAGTTTAGAAGATCATCTTAATAAAACTTATGTAGATAAGAAAAAGATGAACGAAACTTTAGGAAAAGGAATGAAATCTCCAATTTTTGAAAATTACGAAAACTACAAAGGAGGTACTACTTCACTTTCGGACTTAGAGGGTAAATACGTTTATATAGATGTATGGGCTACTTGGTGTGGACCTTGTAAGAGAGAAATTCCAGATTTGAAGAAATTAGAGGAAGAATATCACGGTAAAAACATTCATTTCGTAAGTCTTTCGGTAGATAAAGCTAATGCTAAGGATGCTTGGAAAGCTATGATAGCTGAAAAAGAAATGGGAGGTATACAATTGTTTGCTGATAACGATTGGTCATCTTCTTTCGTTAAAGAATATTTGATAAAAGGTATTCCTCGTTTTATACTTATAGATCCTAATGGAAATATAGTTGATGCAGATGCTCCTAGACCAAGTTCTGGAGATAAAATAAGAGGTGTATTTACTGACTTAGGGATATAATTTTATTCCTAATATAAATATTTATAAAAAATGGCTGTTTCTATAAGAAACAGCCATTTTTTTTTGAAATATATTGTTATTTTTGTACTTTTAAAATATAATATATGAAATTTAATATAGTACTTATAGAACCTGAAATACCTAATAATACTGGTAATATAGGTAGACTTAGTTTGGCTTCTGGTTCTAACTTGCATTTAGTTAAGCCTTTTGGTTTCGAATTAACTGACTCTAAACTCAAAAGAGCAGGACTGGACTATTGGAAACATATTTCGGTTAATATTTATGAAAATATAGAGGAGTTTTACGCTAAAAACAAAGATGCTGAGATGGTATACCTATCGAGCCATGCTACCAAATATTACGATACTATAGATTATAAAGACAATATGTTTTTGGTTTTCGGTAAAGAATCGTCGGGTTTACCCAAAGAAATAACCGAAAAAAATAAAGATAAATTATACAAAATACCTATCCATAGCGATCATATTAGAAGCTTAAATCTGGCGAATGCAGTAGGTATAGTTGTGTATAACGGACTGACTAAATAAAATATAATGGGTAAAAAAGCAATATTTAATTGGAGTAGTGGTAAAGATTCGGCTTTGTCCTTGTATAAAATAATGAACGATGATAGTTATGAAGTTCAGTGTTTACTTACTAGTATAAGTGAACAATATCAGCGTATTTCTATGCATGGAGTAAGGGTAGAGTTACTAGAACAACAAGCCAAAAGTATTGGTATCCCTTTGGTGAAAATAGAAATGCCAGAAATGCCAACCATGGAAAGCTATGAAAAATCTATGACTGAAATATTAACTAGCTTAAAAGAAAAGGGAGCTTCATATTCTATATTTGGAGATATCTTCTTAGATGATTTACGTAAATACAGAGAAGATAAATTAAATGAATTAGGTTTGAAAGCAGTTTTCCCTTTATGGAAAATGGATACTAGTGAGTTGATAAAAGAATTCTTGTCATTGGGATTTAAAACTATAGTTACTTGTGTTAACGAAAAATATTTGGACAAAAGTTTTGCTGGTAGAGTGATAGATGAGAAGTTTCTTGCAGACTTACCTAGCAATGTTGACCCTTGTGGTGAAAATGGAGAGTTTCATACTTTTGCCTTTGATGGGCCTATATTTGACAAACCAATAAAGTTTGAAATAGGAGAGGTAGTGCATAAAAAATACACAGCCCCCAAGCAAGATGACGATTCTGATTATCAATGTAAAACTGATGATAAAAAACCTTTTGATACTGGTTTTTGGTATTGTGATTTGTTGCCAATAAAATAAAATAAATCCCTTCAAATATTTAAAAAAATATTTGAAGGGATTATGTCAAATGAAGATTTATACGACTTATAAAAATAGCTTATTAGCCTTTAATCTCTCTTAATACATCTATTTCTAATTCAGAAATATCTTTACTTCTCCTAGCATACACGGCTTTGATAGTTTCTATAGCTTTTTCAAATTTATAGTCTATAAATCCTTTGCTCGATCCCCAGCTAAACGAAGGTATATAGTTACGTAAGAAATCACTTCCGTATATATTACAACTAACACCTACTACAGTTCCCGTGTTAAACATAGTATTAATACCACATTTGGAATGATCACCCATTATAAGTCCGCAAAACTGTAAACCTGTTTTTTCGAATCTTTCGGTTTTGTAGCTCCAAAGTTTTACTGGTGCATAGTTGTTTTTTAGGTTCGAATTATTGGTGTCAGCACCTAAGTTACACCATTCTCCTATTACCGAATTACCCAAAAATCCGTCGTGACCTTTGTTCGAATTGTCGCTAATAATACTATTACTAACCTCTCCACCAACTTTAGAACCTTTACCTATGGTTGTAGCTCCATATATTTTGGCTCCCATTTTCACTACTGCATTTTCCGATAATCCGAAAGGCCCTCTTATGATGGCTCCTTCCATTATCTGTGAGTTTTTAGCCAAGTATATAGGTCCTGTTTTTGCATTTAATGTAGCGAATTCGACCTCTACACCTTCTTCTAAGAATATATTTTCTAAACCTAAAACGTTATTAGTTTCACTTAGTTTTTCTGATTTTCTGCCTTTGGTTAACAATTCAAAATCTTGCTTAATAGCCCAATCGTTAAGAGTGAATATATCATGAGTATAGTTTATTTGTTTTATGTTTTCCGTTGAAATCACTTTGTTAAAGCTTTCTATATCAATATCTTTATTTTCGCTTTTGTAAGCTATTATATTATTTTCTTCAGATAGAAGAACAGAGTTTATATCTAAGTTTTTCACTTCATTTACCAATTGTACAGTCGGTAATACACTAGCGTCTATCCAAGTATTTATTTCTTCTTTTTTACAAGGGAATAATTGATTAAGATATTGTTGAGTATGAGTTTTAGTTTGAGTATTAAGATGTTTGTTCCATTTTTCTTGAATATTAATAAGCCCAACTAACAGATGTGCTACTGGTTTTAAAAAAGTAAGTGGAAGAAGATTTTCTCTGTTGTCAGAATCGAATAAAATATAACTCATAATTGATTTTTAGTTTAAACAAAAGTAAAAATAATTTAATAATTATGGCATAATTATTCGTAGGTTTCTTTTATTGATTATATTTGCTTAAATATAATTAGTCTTAATTAAAGGTATGAGAACTTTAGAAACTTTAAATGTAGGAGAAAAGGCAGTAGTAGAATTATACACAGATAATAGTTTGCCTTTAAAATTAATAGAAATGGGTTGTACTCCAGGTTCTATGATAGAAATAATAAAAAAAGCAAGTTTTAACGATCCATTGTATATATGTGTCGATAATAATTATTTGGCTATAAGAAAAGATTTGGCAAGTAAAATATCAGTATCTGATTAATTTTTTTTATGATTAACATAGCTTTAGTAGGTAACCCAAACACGGGAAAGACGAGTATTTTCAATATATTAACAGGATTAAACCAAAAGGTAGGGAACTATCCGGGGGTTACGGTCAACAAAAAAGAGGGGGTTTGTGTTTTGTCAAACTCTATAAAGGCTAATATAATAGATTTGCCTGGTACTTATAGTTTGTTGCCTAAGTCCAAAGATGAATCGGTGGTTATAGAATACCTTACCGATGATAATAGTAAACCTGATATTACTCTGGTAGTAGTCGAGCCTGTTAATATAAAACGTAATTTGTTTTTGTTTTCGCAGATAAAAGACCTTAAAACACCTGTTGTATTGGTGGTTAATATGTCTGATAGACTTTTGAAAGAAGGTATATATATAGACAAAGAAACATTATCAGAGCAACTTGATTGCTCTATAGTTTTTACTAGTAGCGTCAAAAACACAGGGTTTGATGATCTTAAAAAAACTATTATAGATTTGTCTGAAAATAAAAAAACTTGTATATCGACACCTGTTTTATCGAGATTGTCAGAGAAATATCCAGAACTTAAAAAAGAACTTTCTACTTATAATAATTGGATAGAGAAGACTAATAAATTTTCGCCAAGAAACCTAGAAGAAGAAGATGAAGAGCATAAAGGAGTACAGATAAAGGAAACTATTTACAGGTATCAACATATTTCTGAGTTATTAAAAATATCGTTAAAGAAAGACTCTAGTAAGGGAACAGGGTTTAGAGCCAGATTAGACAAAATATTATTACATAATGTATTTGGTTATTTGGTTTTTTTCGCAATAACTGCATTAATGTTTCAAGCAGTGTTTTCATGGTCAGGTTATCCTATGGATTTGATAGATTCGGGTTTTGCCGATTTGTCTTCGTGGGTTGCTAGTACTTTGTCACAAGGTATATTAAACGACTTATTATCGGAAGGATTGATACCCGGAATAGGTGGAGTCGTAATATTTTTGCCTCAAATAATAGTATTATTCTTGTTTATTTCTATTTTGGAAGAGACTGGATACATGAGTAGAGTAGTGTTTTTGATGGATAAAATAATGAGAAAGTTTGGTATGAGCGGTAAAAGCGTTATCCCGCTAATATCGGGAACTGCTTGTGCTATACCAGCTATAATGGCAACCAGAAATATAGAGAATTGGAAAGAAAGACTTATAACTATACTAATAACTCCTTTTACTACTTGTTCGGCTAGGTTACCTGTTTATGCCATATTAATTTCGTTGGTTATACCCGAAAAAACTTTCTTTGGCTTTATAGGTTTACAAGGGTTGGTACTTACAGGATTGTATTTGTTAGGTTTCTTATCGGCTATATTTTCGGGTTATATTTTGAATAAAATAATAAAAACTAAGGAAAAGTCTTATTTTGTAATAGAAATGCCTAGTTACAAAATGCCTATATTCAAAAATGTATTTATAACAATATTAGAAAAATCGAAAGCATTTGTATTCGGAGCTGGTAAGATAATAGTTTCTCTATCTATAGTTTTGTGGTTTTTGGCATCTCATGGAGGCGACGATTTTGACAATGTAGAAACTACAGTTAACAAGGAAATAATAGGTAAAAGTTTTAGCGAAGAATATATTGCTAATAAAGTATCGGAATTGAAACTTAAAAACTCATATATAGGTAAGATGGGTAACTTTATAGAGCCAGCAGTAAGACCTCTTGGTTACGATTGGAAAATAGGTATAGCACTTATAACTTCGTTTGCTGCTAGGGAAGTTTTTGTAGGGACATTGGCAACTATATATAGTGTGGGTGATGCCGATATGGAAGGAGATACTATCAAAAACAGAATGACAAAAGAGATTAGAGTTGCTACAGGGAAACCTTTGTTTGACTTGCCTACAGGTATGTCTTTACTTATATTCTATGTTTTTGCTATGCAATGTATAGGTACACTAGCGATAGTAAAGAAGGAGACTAAGAGTTGGAAATGGCCTATTTTACAATTAGTATCTATGACGGGAATTGCTTATATTAGTGCTTATATAACTTATATAATATTCTAAAAATGATACAAACTATAATAGCATATACCATAGTGTTTATAATGTTCGTTTACTGGATAAAAAGAATTTTCTTTAAAAAGAAAAAAGGAGAAGACTCTTGTGGTGGCGGAAGTTGTGGCTGTGGATAAGTAGTTACTAATATCACACATATTTTAGAATCAAATAACAATAAATAATGTTTATAAAATCATTTTACGGGCAAATAGCAATCATATTATTTTTAGTAATATACCTATCTGTAGATATTTATCAAGAAGGCTTTAGTTTTGTAGAGTATGACGATAAACATCTGATATTAATCGCACTATTAATAGGAACATATTCTTTTATTAAAAAACATATAATAAAAACAAAAAAGTAGTCTTTGAATAAAAGGCTGCTTTTTTGTTTTTTAGCGACAATTATCATCGATATTGCCGAACTATTTTATAAATTTGCTGATAAATAAAAAAAACAATATGAGCGAATATAGAATAGAGAAAGATACTATGGGTGAGGTAAAAGTCCCTAAAGAAAAATATTGGGGAGCACAAACCGAACGATCTAGAAACAATTTTAAGATAGGACCAGTAAGCTCTATGCCGTTAGAAGTTGTATACGGTTTTGCATATCTTAAAAAAGCAGCAGCTTTTGCAAACAACAAATTAGGAGTATTAGATACCGAAAAAAGAGATTTAATAGCCAAAGTTTGTGACGAAATATTAGAAGGAAAACACGACGATCAATTTCCCTTAGTAATATGGCAAACTGGATCAGGAACACAATCTAATATGAACTGTAATGAGGTGATAGCTAACAGAGCTCACGAAATAGCAGGGAATATAATAGGGGAGGGGGAGAAAGTTATATTGGCAAACGACCATGTAAATATGTCTCAATCCTCTAATGATACTTTCCCTACAGGTATGCATATAGCATGTTACAAAATGCTAATAGAAACCACTATCCCAGGAGTAGAAAAACTTAGAGATACTCTAAAAGCAAAATCAGAAAAATTCAAAAATGTAGTAAAAATAGGTAGAACTCACCTTATGGATGCTACTCCGCTTACTTTAGGTCAGGAATTTTCGGGTTATGTAGCACAACTTAACTACGGACTAAAATCGTTAAACTATAGTTTGGAACACCTTTCTGAATTAGCTTTAGGAGGTACAGCAGTAGGTACAGGGCTTAATACTCCAGAGGGTTACGACGTAGTAGTAGCTGAATATATGGCTGAGTTTACTGGCTTACCATTTGTAACTGCACCTAACAAATTTGAAGCATTAGCAGCACATGATGCTATAGTAGAGTCTCATTCTGCTCTTAAATTGTTAGCAGTTTCTATTAATAAGATAGCTAATGATATAAGAATGATGGCGTCAGGACCAAGGTCAGGAATAGGAGAACTTATAATACCTGCTAACGAACCTGGTTCATCTATAATGCCAGGTAAAGTAAATCCTACACAGGCAGAAGCTATAACTATGGTTTGTGCTCAGATAATGGGTAACGATGTAGCTATAACTATAGGTGGTACTCAAGGTCATTACGAGCTGAATGTATTTAAACCTATGATGGCTCAAAACTTCTTACAATCGGCAAGATTGTTGGGTGATGCTTGTGTGTCGTTTAACGATAATTGTGCTGTTGGTATAGAGCCTAACCAGAAGGTAATAGATACTTTGCTTAACAATTCTTTGATGCTAGTAACGGCTCTTAACACCAAAATAGGTTATTATAAAGCAGCAGAAATAGCAAATACAGCTCATGCTAACGGTACGACTCTTAAAGTTGAAGCTGTAAGATTGGGTTATGTAACAGCTGAGGATTATGACAAATGGGTAGTGCCAGCATCTATGACTGGGTCTATCAAATAGATATATTTATACTTAAAAAAAGTCTCAATATTATTATTGGGGCTTTTTTTATATAATAATATTGAGTAAAATAATTACCCCCTTTAATAAATACAAGTGTAATATTATATATTTATAATTAGCAATAAAATATTTTTTAAGATATATTAATGATATAGTGTGTGTTATGTGTTTTGATGTATCCCTAAATATAGTGATATTATCAATATCACTATATTAATAATTGTTTTATTTAACAGAAGTATGTATATTTGCTTTTATAAAATATATTTATAGAAGTATAAAGTTTTAATTTAAAACCTAAAATAATGAAAATGTTTAAGAAAGTAGTTTTATTGTTAGTAGTAGCTCTGATGGCTTCATGTAACGATTCAGGTGTAAAGAAAGAAGGAATTGACAGTGTTTCAGGTACTAGTATAATTATTGCTTCAGTTTCAGGACAAGTAATGACTGATTTGTCAACAGATGGATATGTGTCAGTAGATTCTAATTTCACTAGTATTATTAATGCAACTTATGCAGGAGCAAATATGAGTTTAGAAAGTACTAATATGAGTAGAAATTCTGATTCTAACGGAGCTTTGGAGTCTTTCGAATTGAAAAAAAGCGAAAATGAAACTTATACTTTATCATTTACGACTAATATAGCTTTATATGTGTCTATGACTGAAGAAGCAAATGACTATACGTTGACTTTTTATAAAGAAGGGAAAGGAGAAGCTAGAACTAGTTTTGAATATGATTTTGAGAGTGATAATAATAGATTAGTTATAGGCTTTATACAAAACAGTGATGTTTTTGCTTCTAGAGGAGGAAGGCCAGTAAAAGAAATTCCTAGAGAGCCTGTTATTATAGTGGATGATGATATGTAATAAATATCGAAATGTTATTAATTTAGCTTAGATATAATGAATTAACTTATTGTTTTAAAAATGATTTATTCGTAAGTTTGTTCAAATAAAAATTAATGATAACACGTATGGAAGCCAAAATTAATATTCACTTAGCAGATGATCACCTAGTATTAATAGATGGTTTAGTCGCGGTATTGTCTTTGCAAGAAGACTTTGAAGTTAAGGGGTATTCGCATGACGGGGGGGGATTGCTAAAATGGTTTGAAAAAGAAAAAGAAAAAGTAGATATTTTGATATTAGATATTAATATGCCTAGCATAGGAGGTATCGAAGTATTAAAGGTATTCGAAAAAGAAGGTTTTCCATGCGATGTTATTGTTTTATCAAGTCACGACGATATTAAGTTGATAAAACAAGTATTGAAATTAGGTGCTAAAGGATATTTGTCTAAAAAATGTGCCGGAGAAAATATAGTAAACGCTATACGTGCAGTATATAATGGTGATAACTATATTAGTGAGTCTATAAAAGAGAGAATAATGGATTCTTTTTTGTTAGGTAAAAAAACAAAAAAAGAAGAAACGGGAGAGGTCGTTATGTGTCCGTCTCTACTTACCAAACGAGAATTAGAAGTACTAAAACTAATTGTACAAGAATATTCTGGACGTGAAATAAGTCAAGAACTATTCATTACACCAAACACAGTAGAAACACACAGAAAAAACTTAGTAAAAAAACTTAAAGTAAAAAACACTATAGGCTTGGTGAAGTTTGCTCTATCTAACGATTTGTTATAGTTTTTCTGATGAAAATTAAGTTCATAACTATCAATAAATATATTGTCGTAAATATATTTATTATCTATGTTTTTTTGAATTCTTGTTATAGCTTTGGTCAAAGCATAAATGAAATTATACATAGTAATCTTGATTCTATATCTTATTATACAAAGAAAAACGACAGATTAGTAGCTTTTAAGTTTATTAACGAATCACTTGATAAAGCTAATGATTCTTTGGATAAGAAACTACATGCTAAATTATTTTTCAAAAAAGCTGTATTTTTATTAAAATCGGGAGATTATAATAAAGCAGATAATGAATTTTACAAAGGTGTAGATATATTATATAAATCAGGAGATTCTTTACTTATTGACTATATGTATATAACGAAATCTAACTATATGCTACATTATGTTTTAGAAACGGAACAAGAAGACATATACTACGACACTATACGCTTAGATAGCTCTATATATTTTTCAAAAAAAATACTATTAAAAAATGAATTTAAAGATTTTAAACAAAAAAGAAAAACATTAACCAGCTTATCTATTTCAGCACAAATAAAAGGCGATTTTAAGCAAGCTGAAAAATATAGTCTAGAGGCTTTTAAATTGATAGATAAAGTTAAAAACTCCGATTATTACGCTTTTAGTATGATAAATTTATCTTCTATTTATATTTCTCAAAACGATAAAAATAAAGCTAAAAAAATATTAAAAGATAATTTAAATTATCTTATAGACACAAAATCAAGATATCTTTCGGATGTTTATAAAAATTTAGAGTATATAAATAGAAGAGAGGGAAAATATAAATTAGCATATGAATATAAGCTTGAAAGTTTAAAAATAAAGGATAGTATCAGTGAACTAGATCAAAATTCTAAAATAAAAAAGATAGAAGCTAAGTACTCTTTAGAAAAAGCAAAAGAGAAATATGAAAAAAAACAAGAAATATCAAAAATAGAATTGGAAAATTATAAAACCTTTATTTATAGTCTATTATTTTTAGTAGTCTTATTGGTTGTCTTTGGTTTGTTTGTGTATTATGTAATAAAGCAAAGACAAATAATGAAATCAAGTCTTCTGCAAAAAGAAATGAAAAACGAATTACTTAACTCCTCTATTGCAGCAAAGGAGAAAGAAAGGGAGAAAGTAGCGTCAATACTACATGACAGTGTTAGTGCTATGTTATCATCTGTAGGTTTACATTTATCGGCTTCTAAGGCCACTATGACCAATATACCCGAACCATTTACTAAAGCCCAAGAGATTGTAATAAATGTACAGAGTCAAATTAGAGATTTATCTCATAGCCTGGTGTCGCCTGTGTTACTTAAATTTGGTTTGTTTGTAGCTATAGATAGTTTGTGTAAAAGATACTCTAACGAGTTGTTATATATAGATTATGTAGACTATGTTGGTGACTATAGGCTTCAGAAAAACATAGAAATGAAGTTATATTCAATTGTAGAAGAGTCTATAAATAATATAATGAAACACAGTCAAGCTAGTAGTTGTACTGTGAAATGCACCAGAGTTTACGATTCTATTATTATTATTATATCTGATAATGGTAAAGGTTTTGACTCTACTAAGTTCGAAGAAATAAAAGGTTTTGGGCTTACTAATATGAAAGATGTAGTAATTAATTTGGGTGGTGAATTTAATATATTCTCTATGCCTAACGAGGGAACTAGGTTGCGAATAGATGTTCCTGTGGAGTTTTTGGGATGCTAAAAAAAAAGACCACTTTTATGTAAAAGTAGCCTTTTTAAATATTTCTAGAAGTTGTGTTTCAAACTATATTTATCATAAAATTTATTGATATGTTCTACAGCTTGGTCTGCTGTATCTACTATTCTGAATAATTCTAGATTTTCTTCAGATATAGTTGCGTATTTTTTCAATAAAGTTCCTTTTATCCAATCCATAAGTCCTGACCAAAACTCAGTTCCTACAAGTATTATAGGGAATCTTCCTATTTTCTCTGTCTGTATCAAAGTTATTGCTTCAAACAATTCGTCTAAAGTTCCGAAACCTCCTGGCATAACTATAAAACCTTGAGAATACTTAACAAACATTACTTTTCTTACAAAAAAGTAATCGAAATCAACACTCTTGTCGTTGTCTATATAAGGATTGTCATGTTGCTCAAATGGTAGCTCTATATTCAAACCTACAGAAATACCCTCGCCTCTATGAGCTCCTTTATTACCTGCTTCCATTATTCCTGGTCCACCACCAGTTATAACTCCATAACCATTTTGAGTAAGTTTAAAGGCTATTTCTTCTGCCAAAATATAATCAGGACTGTCTTTTTTGGTTCTTGCAGATCCAAATATACTTACACTAGGACCTATTTTACTTAATTTTTCGTAACCGCTTACAAACTCAGCCATTATCTTAAAAATAGCCCAAGAATCATTAGTTTTTATCTCGTTCCAAGTCTTACTCTTTAACTTGTCTAATATTTTTCTGTCTTCTTCAAGTTTCATATATAATAATAATATTAATTAGTGTTTAATTTATATTCGCAAACGGCGAACCTACAAATTTAATTCTTTTTTTAGATACTTACCCGTATAACTTTTATTATTTTTACATATTTGTTTTGGAGTACCCGTAACAACTACATTTCCACCCTTCTGACCTCCTTCTGGACCTATATCTATTATATAATCACTTACTTTTATTACATCTATATTGTGCTCTATAACCAGAACAGTATTGCCTTTGTCAACTAATTTATGAAGAACATTTAATAGTACATTTATATCTTCAAAATGCAAACCTGTTGTAGGTTCATCTAGTATATAAAAAGTGTTACCAGTTGCTTTTTTGGACAATTCTGATGCTAATTTTATCCTCTGTGCTTCACCTCCCGAAAGAGTCGTAGATTGCTGTCCTAAGGTGATATAACCAAGCCCTACCTTCTGTATAGACGAGAGTTTATTGTGTATTTTTGGTATCTGATCAAAAAACTCACAAGCTTTCTCTATAGTCATATTTAGTATATCCGATATAGAATTACCCTTGAACCTTACCTCTAAAGTCTCTCTATTAAACCTTTTCCCATTACAAACATCACAATGTACATGTACGTCGGGCAAAAAGTTCATTTCTACTATTTTTATACCAGCTCCCTTACATTCTTCACATCGACCTCCTTTCACATTAAACGAAAAACGACCTGCTTTATATCCTCTTATAAGTGATTCGGGTAATTTAGCAAAAATAGAACGTATCTCGGTAAAAGCACCCGTATAAGTAACAGGGTTAGACCTTGGAGTCCTACCTATCGGACTTTGGTCTATCGCTATTACTTTATCTATATTTTCTAGCCCTTTTATACTCTTATAAGGCATAGGTTTTTTTACTCCTTGCTTATAAACATGCTGATGCAAAATAGGATATAAAGTGTGGTTTATAAGTGTAGATTTACCACTGCCAGAAACTCCAGTTACCGAAATAAACTTACCTAAAGGTATCTTTATATCTACATTTTTAAGGTTGTTTCCTGTTGCTCCTTTCAGAATAATACTCTTACCTGTACCCTTTCTTAAAATTTCTTTTATTTCTATTTTTATATCTCCATTAAGGTATTTTGCAGTTAGAGTATCTCCTTTAATAATATCAGAAAACTTTCCTTCACTAACTATTTCACCTCCATAAATACCTGCTTTTGGTCCCATGTCTATTATATGGTCAGCCACTTCCATCATGTCTCTATCGTGCTCTACGACTATCACCGAATTACCTTTGTCTCGCAAGGATACTAACGATTTTATTAGCTTTTCGTTATCTCTCTGATGTAGTCCTATACTGGGTTCGTCCAATATATACAATACTCCCATAAGCTGAGATCCTATCTGAGTAGCTAGCCTTATCCTTTGTGATTCTCCTCCCGATAAAGTACCAGAACCTCTGTTCAAATTTAGATAATCTAAACCAACATCTAGCAAGAATTGTATCCTTTTGTCTATCTCTTTTATTATCTCTTTAGCTATAGTCTTATTGTTTTCAGAAAGAGTTTTTTCTATATTATTAATCCAAATACTAAGATTAGAAATATCCAAATTACTTACTTCTGATATGTTTTTATTATCTATCCTAAAAAACAAAGACTCTTTTGATAATCTGCTGCCATTACAACTATCACATACAGTATTGTCCATATATTCTAAAGCCCACTTTTTTAAAGAAGAACTCTCTGACTGATCGTATTGATTTTTGATAAACGAATTGATACCTTCAAAGTCTATTGTGTACTTTTTTTCGGCACCAGCTATTTTAGATTGTATAGAAAAGTATTCTTTTCCTCCATATAAAATAATATCCATTGCGTCTTCGGAAATTTTAGAAATAGGTGTTTTTAATAAATCAAAATTATATTTGAGTGCTATATTTTTTATTTGATTAAATATCCAATTGTTTTTTTCTTCTCCCAAAGGAATAATTCCTCCTTTACTTATAGAAATTTTATCATCAGGAATTATTTTGTTTTTATTGATAGAAAGAACATTTCCTAAACCTTTACAATTGCTACATGCTCCTTTGGGTGAGTTAAACGAAAAATTATTAGGCTCTGCTTTCTTATAAGATATCCCCGTAGTAGGGCACATAAGTTCAAGACTAAAATGCCTTATTTCTTTAGGATCATCTATCAAAGACACCGAAAGTACGTTGTCTCCGTGTTTTAACGCTGTAGATATCACTTGCATTAGTCTCTGACTGTTCTTCTCGTTTATCTTAAGCCTATCTACTATTATATCTATATCGTGAGTCTTATATCTGTCTAATTTCATCCCAGGGGTTATTTCAACTATTTCGTTATTAACCCTTACTTTCAGAAATCCTTTCTTCGATATTTGCTCAAATAGTTCTCTATAATGCCCTTTTCTGGACCTTACCACAGGCGATGATATTGCTATTTTGACGTCATTATATTCCTTGGAAATTATATCGTGTATCTGCTCCGAAGTATAACCAACCATCTTCTCGTTGGTTTCAAAAGAATAAGCATCTGAAATACGAGCGTACAAAAGTCTAAGAAAATCGTAAATCTCGGTTATAGTACCTACTGTCGATCTTGGGCTTCGGTTAGTAGTTTTTTGCTCTATAGAAATAACAGGCGAAAGACCATTTATTTTATCGACATCGGGTCTTTCCAAATCGCCTATAAACTGCCTTGCATAAGCCGAAAAAGTCTCCATATATCTACGTTGACCTTCTGCGTATATAGTGTCAAAAGCAAGCGAAGACTTACCGCTACCGCTAAGACCTGTAATGACTACAAGCTTGTCTCTAGGTATCTTTAAGCTTAAGTTTTTAAGGTTATGCTCTCTTGCTCCAAAAATTTCTATAAAACTCTGCTCTTCTTTCATCTGTTTATCGCTTTTACAAAAACAAATATAATTCATAATTATCAATTATCAATTATTAATTATGAATTAGAAATTAATAGTTCTAAATTAGAAATGTTAAAATTAACTACTTTTAAGTTTATAGAATAATATAAGTAATCTATTATATAATTTTAAATTTGTAAAACAATAGACAATCAAAACCATGAAGAACTTTCTAAAATCATTCGACGTATTATCAGACTCTCAGATTGACGAAATAAGTAATCTTTCCGATCTTAGAACTCTACAAAAAGACGATTTCCTCATAAAAGAAGGAAAAGTAAGTAAAGAGGTCGCATTTGTAGTTTCTGGTATATTCAGATCATTTTACTACTCTAGCACCTCCGATCAGGTAACTTACTGTTTTAGTTTTCCTAATACTTTTGTAGCTGCTTACTCTTCTTTTATATCAGGGAACAATAGTAATATAAGTATACAAGCACTAGTGAAATCTGAAATTATTGTCATACAAAAACACGATATTGACAGACTAGAACTTTCGGATCCCAATTGGATTAAGTTTTTTAAAATACTAGCAGAACAAGAATATGTAGAACTAGAGAAACGCTTTTTCCTTATTCAAAAAGAAAAAGCAGAACTACGATACGAAAAACTTATTAATAACAATCCCAAATATATACAAGAAATACCTCTTAACTACTTAGCTTCCTATCTGGGAATATCACAAAGACACCTAAGCAGGCTAAGGGCCAGTATTACTATTTAGACAAATGTCCTTTTCATATCTTTTATTTGTGTGTTTATTTGTAAAAAAACAAATATACAAATGAAAAACATCTTAATAATAAATGGAAACCCCAATAAGAATAGTTTCAATTACGCTCTGTCCGAAGCTTATATAAGAGGGCTTAGTAGTACCCAGAATACAATGTCTATCATCAATATATCAGAGCTCAATTTTGATCCTAATCTACAGTATGGATACAACCAAAGAACTGAGCTAGAACCTGGCCTCATAGACTCTATAGAACAAATAAAAAAAGCCGATCATATAGTTTGGATTTTCCCTATGTGGTGGTACGGATACCCTGCCATGATGAAAGGATTTATAGATAGAACCTTTTTGCCAGGAATAACATTCCAATATATAGATGGTAAACCATTACCCGAAAAACTATTGAAAGGTAAAACATCGAGAATCATAATAACCGCCGACACTCCCCGATGGTACGATAGATTTATAATGAAAAGCCCACTTATAAATCAATTCAAAAAAGGAACCCTAGAGTTCTGTGGAATAAAACCAGTAAAAGTGACTTATATATCGTCGGTAAAAGACTCTAAACCCGAATTAAGAGACAAATGGCTTAACAAAGTTTTCTTATTAGGGAAGAAAGCCAAATAGTTTTTAATTTCTAATTCATAATTATGAGTTAGAAATTATTTATGTTTCTACCACTATTAGAGTGGATTATTCTATTTATATAGTCATAATATTCTAAGCCCAGAGGGCTTATATAGGGTCTGCTGAAAAAGTATTTATTTAACTAATACTTAGTTAAATAAATACATAAAACACTTATTTGTATATGGTCAAATGCAGGTTTATTGCTATATTACAGCAAATAACCATGCATTATGATAAATTAT
>JABSPL010000095.1 GCA_013215105.1 Flavobacteriaceae bacterium | reverse complement strand
TGGCGATTCGGCACATGCTACAACGCCCAATTTGGGACAGGGAGCTTGTCAGGCTATAGAAAGTGCTTTGGTTTTGGCCAACTGTATGGATAAGTACGATTCTGTAGAAAAAGCATTCGAAAAGTTTCAAGAAATTAGAATAAAAAAAGCTAATAAGATAACAAAAACAAGTTGGAATATAGGGGTTTTGTCTCAGTTGAATAATGGTTTTCTTATTAGTTTAAGGAATTTTGTATTGAAAATAACTCCTTCTAAGGTTAATATGAAACAGACCGATAGTATTTTTGAGATAGAGAACTTATATTGAAAGGCATTATATAGCTTGTGATATTCAAATATAAATAACTTATATTTGAATATCACAAGCCACTCACAATAATATATTTTGTACAAACCAAATGAACACAATAACCTTACCCGACCAACTAGAATTACCTCATTCTCTTTCGGTAGCAATTCACGATTATAAGAGTACTCAGTATATTTCGAAGCAACAAATAATACTGAGTAAAAACACTTTTAGTTTTCTTAGGGAAGGTACTAAAGAGGTGTTTTTTGACGATTCTTCATATTCCATTGACAATACTCAGTTTCTTATGATGAAATCAGGGCATTGTCTGATGAGCGAAAAGCTTTCTAATGAGAATAAGATCTATAGAAGTATTTTGTTGTTTTTCTCTAATCAGGCGGTATTTGAGTTTATAAGAAAATACGAATTGAGTAAGCCTAGTGATGGCAAACATTATTCTACTTATTTGTTCGATTACGATTTGTTTACCCGAAGGTTTGCCGATAGTCTTTTGGATATATCTAAGTTCTCTGAATCGGTTCAAATCAATATGCTAAATATTAAATTTGAAGAGATAATGCTTTATTTGGTAGAATTAAAGGGTGTTAGTTTTATTTACTCTCTGATAAGAGATAATGATAACGAGAGTCTGAAGTTGGTGCAAACAGTAGAAACTAATAAATTGAAAATATTATCTATCAAACAACTTTCTTTTTTGTGTAATATGAGTGTTTCTAAGTTTAAAAGAGAGTTCGAAAAAAGATATAAAACGCCTCCTATTAAGTGGTTTACTAATAAGCGATTGGAGTATTCTGCTTATTTATTAAAAGAAGAACGAAGGCTAGCTTCTGATATTTATAACGAGATAGGTTACGAAAACTTATCTAATTTTATTCAGGCATTTAAACTCCGATACGGGGTAACACCCAAACAGTATCAAACCAATTGAACTTTTGGCAATACTTTTTGAGCTATTCAAGATATTATAACTGCTAGTAAACATGTAGTTTTGCATATATAATTAAATATACATTATGAGAAAAACAAATTTTATAGTAGCAATACTATTAACGGTATCAACGGCAATATTTGCTCAAAAGACCTTCACCTTGTCAAGTAACGATTTGGGTGGTGAGATGACTATAAACGAAGAGTTTAACGGTTTTGGCTGTACTGGTGAAAATATATCTCCTCAACTATCATGGGTAAACTCCCCAGAGGGAACCAAAAGTTTTGCGGTAACTATGTACGACCCCGATGCTCCTACAGGTAGCGGATGGTGGCACTGGTTGGTGTTCGATATTCCTTCGGATATTAACGAATTAGTATCAGGAGCGGGCGATATAAAGTCTGGTTTAGCTCCCAAAACAGCTATTCAGAGTATTACCGATTATTCTATGAGCGGATATGGTGGTCCTTGCCCTCCCGAAGGTCATGGTTTGCATCAATATATAATTACAGTTTACGCTATCAAAACCGATACGCTAGGTTTGAACCAAAGTACTAATCCCGCTGTTGTTGGTTATTATCTTTGGAACAATACATTGGCTAAAGCAAGTATAATTGCTTATTATAAAAGAGAAAAGAAGGGTGAATAGTTTAGGTGTTGTTTATGAATTATAAAAAGGATACCGAGAAATTGGTATCCTTTCTTTTAAATATATAGTTTCACTAAAAACCGTTATGATGTAAAAAAAGCATGTTTTCACACCTTAAAACCATATAAAAACAGTTACCAACAACAAAATAACCAGACTCTAATCCCAATAACAAATGTTTTATTAATATATTGCCAAAAAAATAATAACATGAATAATATAAAAAAATTAGCTAAGTCAATCATATTATATACAATCATATGCTTCACTCTATCGTCTTATACTTGGGCTCAAGAACCGAATACTACAACTTTTATATTCATAAGGCATGCCGAAACTACTGGAGAAGGTCACAATCCTAACCTAAGTAAAAAAGGAAAAGAAAGAGCCAACTCGTTAAAAGGAATGCTTTCGGGGGTTGAACTAGACGCTATTTATTCTACCGATTATAATAGAACCATGCAAACTAGTAGTCCTATAGCTAAGGATAAGAATATGTCGGTGACAAACTACAATCCGTCGGAATTAAATAAGTTCATTGATATTTTATCAGAAAAGCATACTAACAAAACGGTATTGATAGTTGGGCATTCTAACACTACTCCTACCCTACTTAATATTATATTAGGCAATAAACAGTACGATAATATTCCCGAAGACAAATACAATAATATGTATATTGTTACTATTGGTAAAAACTCTAAACCCGAAATAGTAAACATCAAATATGGTAGCCAGTTGATTGGAGACGATGCTCACGCTTCGGTGAAGTAGTTGTTGTGTGTTTTGTTAAATAATAAATCTTGTTTTGTAAGTAAATTATGTACTAATGCAAAATAAATATAATAAAATAGGAATACTAGGGCTAGGAGCAATTGGGTCGGTAATAGCGTTCGATTTGCAGAAAAACAAGTCGAATGAATTGTATTATTATGGTAGGACAAAGATAAATGAGCTTAAAATAAAAATTAAGAAGGTTGAGTTTGAAATACCAATCTCTCTAGAGACTAATACATATAATTCACCAAAATTAGATTGGCTAATTATATGTATTAAAGAACACCAATATTCAGAAGCTAAAAAATGGTTTACTAAACTAATAAGTAACAATACAAAAGTCGTAATTATAAGAAATGGATTAAGACTAAAAGAACCATTATTAGAATTTGCTAATGATTATGATATTTTGGAATGTATCATTGATTGTCCCACGGAAGTTTCAGATAAAAGAGTTTACGAACCTCTAAAACAGCCAATACTGACAATTAAAAACAGCCCTTTAGCTATTAAACTTAAAAATATCTTTAACAAAAGTCAATCTGATATAAGATTGATTGATGATTTTAAATCTGAAAGTTGGAAGAAATTAATTGAAAGTTCAGCTCTTGGGTCTATACTCTGTTTGAGTGGTGAAACTTGTTGGATTTTTGAAAATAAAAAATTCATAAGCCTATATGCTAAAATAATAAAAGAGTCGCTAAAGGTTGCTCTAGCGGATGGAGCAAAAATAGAAAGTAGTTTTGTAGATGATATGAAGTTGAAGTTAATGTCGTATCCTAAGACGAAAGGTAGTTCAATGTTGACAGATAGATTAAAAGGAAATACTATAGAACTCGGAGCTAAAAACGGGATTATTTCGGAATTAGGAAGGCGCTATAATATTGAAACTCCAATAAATGATTTGATTATTGATCTTTTAGAATTGATTATGTACAAGACTCAAAACAAGTAGTGATTCTCCTGAGAAATAATTATTTTATATATTGTTTTTAGTAAATATATACCTATTCCAATTATTATAATTTTCATTCCCCATCTATCAAAAAAAAATGTAATTTTACCTCTTTGAAATAAACAACAATCATTTATATATAATTGTAAAACAACATCTCATTATGAAATATGATATTATAGTAATAGGTAGCGGACCTGGTGGTTATGTTACTGCAATAAGAGCTTCTCAATTAGGGTTTAAAGTAGCAGTAGTCGAAAAGGAAAACCTAGGAGGTATCTGCCTTAACTGGGGTTGTATTCCTACCAAAGCTTTGCTTAAAAGTGCTCAGGTTTACGAATACTTAAAGCATGTTGACCAATACGGGCTTAAAGCCGAAAAGATAGATAAAGATTTTGATGCTATCATCAAAAGATCGAGAGGTGTTGCCAATGGTATGTCTAAAGGTATTACTTTCTTGATGAAAAAGAATAAAATAGACGTTATAAACGGTACTGCTAGTGTGAAAGTTGGTAAAAAAGTAGATGTTACTAATTCTGATGGGAAAGTAGAAGAATACTCTGCTGACCATATAATAATAGCTACTGGTGCTAGGAGTAGAGAATTACCTAGTTTACCTCAAGATGGTAAAAAAGTAATAGGTTATCGTGAGGCTTTGACTCTAGAGAAGCAACCAAAAAGCATGATAATAGTAGGTTCTGGCGCTATAGGTGTTGAATTTGCTAGTTTCTATAGATCGATGGGAACTGAGGTTACCGTTGTAGAATTTTTACCTAGAATAGTTCCTGTAGAGGATAAGGATGTTTCTAAGGAGTTCGAAAAAGCAATGAAGAAAACAGGAGTTAAGATAATGACTAGTTCTTCAGTAGAAAGTGTTGACACTTCAGGAACAGGAGTTATAGCTACCGTAAAAACCAAAAAAGGAGATATAAAACTAGAAGCTGATATATTATTATCTGCAGTTGGTATAAAATCTAATATCGAGAATATAGGCCTTGAAGCTGTTGGTATATCTACCGATAGAGACAAAGTACTTGTCGATGACTTCTACCAAACTAATATACCAGGTTATTATGCAATAGGCGATATAGTTCCTGGACCAGCATTGGCACACGTTGCTTCTGCCGAAGGTATTACTTGTGTAGAGAAAATAGCAGGTTTAGATACTGAAACTATAGACTACGGAAATATCCCAGGATGTACTTATGCTAGCCCTGAGATAGCAAGTGTAGGACTTACAGAGGAGCAAGCTATAGAAAAAGGTTACGAACTTAAGGTTGGTAAATTCCCTTTCTCAGCTTCTGGTAAAGCTAGTGCTGCTGGTACCAAAGACGGATTCGTAAAAGTAATATTCGATGCTAAGTACGGAGAATGGTTAGGTTGCCATATGATAGGAGCTGGAGTTACCGATATGATAGCTGAGGCTGTACTTGGGCGTAAACTAGAAACTACAGGTCACGAGGTTCTTAAAACTATACACCCACACCCAACTATGAGTGAGGCTGTAATGGAAGCTGTAGCCATGGCTTATGGTGAAGTTATACATTTGTAAAAGATAAATAAGATATATAAAAAAGCCGTATTCTTTAGAGGAATACGGCTTTTTTCCCATGTGCTTCTTATATTATTCGTAGGTGTGAATTGTAGAGCTAATTACACGAGAACCAATTGGGCTTCCATCGTGATCTACATGTATGTTTTCTGTTGTTATAGTCGAAATGAACCCTTGACTATTTAACTTGTAAGTGTTCTTTATTTTTTCTGTTTGCATGAAGGATCCGTCACTTTGAAACATATAATAAGTGTAATAATCTAATTCTAATAAAGAATGCATGTTCACTCTATTTATAGCGTCAGGTAAAATATCTGGTTGCTTGAATAAAATTTGATTAGAGTATCCATATTCTATGTAATTTTTATGATTTTGTGTGTGTTTTATTATTAAACCTTCGGTATAAGTATAAGTATATGTAACCCCCTCTAAATCACCCGTAGATTCGGTTGACAACTTGCCTTGAGAATCATAAGTGAATATTGTTATATTGTCATTGAAAATTTTCTTCTCCAAATATCCATTATCATAGTATTCGTAGGTGTAAATATCATTCCTATCACTCCATTCAAGAACAACCTTTATAAGTTGATTTTTATCGTTATATCCATATTCCGAAGATAGAAGAAGTTCATCTCCATTTCTTGTGATTTTCGAAATATACCCATTACTACTATAGGTGTATATACTATTGTACACCTCTTTTATAGATTGGTCTTCTGAATTGTAAAGTGTATACTTAGACGATTTAATTCTACTGTAATTAATAAATTCATCTTTACTACAAGAATTAAATATTATCGCTAATAATATTACTAATAATAGTTGTCTAATTAATCTACCCATTCTCCTTATATTTTTTTAGTATTAAAGATTCAAATATATGAATAAAATAGATATAAAGTATGTTCTGTGATTTTTTAAAAGCAATAACATTTATTACATACAATGATGTTTGACTTAAATAGATGAAATATAATAAGAACTAATTAAACTATACCCACACCCAACTATGAGTGAGGCTGTAATGGAAGCTGTAGCCATGGCTTATGGTGAAGTTATACATTTGTAAAACAAATATATTGATAATAAAAAAGCCGTATTCTTTAGAGGAATACGGCTTTTTTTGGACATTATATATTTTAAAAGACTTCTTAATTAAGCCATTTTTGTTGTAATGCTTCTTGTATAATAGTTTTAGTGTCTAATTGCTCAAATACATTTACCGAAACCTTAGCGGTGGTTTTAGAGTTAAAAGTAATGTTCTCTTTAGTTTCACCTCTTCCTCTTGTTATACTCACAGTATATTCTGACCCAACAGATTTTTTAGCAAAAACAGCCATCACCTCTTTTTGGTTAAGAGCATTTACATCTGCACCATCTATTTTCACTATCATATCACCTTTTTTCAATTCCATGCTATCATTAGTGTAATCTTCTAATACATACAAACCTCTTGGTGTAGGATACAAATTAGCATTTAAACCACTAAGATTTTCATAAGTTCTTGTTTCAGAAAATTTAATTCCTACTTTAGCATAATAATCTTCTATAGGAAGTGGATTAGAATTTTTTATATATAAATCAAAGAACTCAGCTATTTCAGGATAAGTAATTGCTACAAATTCATCGAAAAATCCTTTTTCATCAAAAGGCTTATTAGGTCCGTATTGCTTAGCTAATTTGTTTATTATATCTATCAAGCTTATTTCTCCTTTAGACAATTCTAATAAACGAATATCTAACAAACCAGCCACCAAAGCACCTTTCATGTATATATTACCGTATTGTTTCTGCCCTGCAGGTGAAAATGAAGTTTCTGATAATTTCAACAAACTATATGTAGGGTCATAGAAATTATTTATTCTTATTTTTCTCTGTAACATCTCGAAATAACCATCTAAGTTAGTTTCTTTGGCTTGTAAGAACATCATATGCGATGCCCATTCGGTAACTCCTTCGTATAGCCATAAGTGACTAGATGCTTGCGGTTCTATAAAGTTAAATTCTTGTATCAACTCGCTATGTATGTTTAGAGGAGTCACAACATGAAAAAATTCATGAGCCGCAGTTTCTGCAATAGGCTTTTTTAGGTTTTCCCAAGTATCTTCTTTATAGATATACTCTGAGCTATAAGAATGTTCCCAAGCTCCTGCTGTTTTGTCTTCGAAATGAAACAAGAAAGTGTATCTTTTTACTGGTAATCCGTTTACAAACTGACTAGCCGATTTTAACATGCTTTCCAATGAAGATAATATCTGATCAGAATGAACTTTGTTGGTCTTAGAGTAAGTATAAACCTGTATTTTAGTCCCTTCTACATCTATAGAAGCTTCCGTTAAAGTACTACCTAATAGAATAGGAGAATCAACTATATGATCATAATTGTTAGCCATATAATATCCTTGGCTGTTTTTGGACAAAGCAGTACCAGATATCCAACCCTGTGGATGAGCTATTTTTATAAGTATAGGTAAGTCTTGTAAACCTTTGATATACCCAAAAACTCCTTGCCCGTTTATAAGTACATTGTCTTTTTCTATAGACGTACCACACATTAGGTATATCTTGTTTTCTTTAACCTCGGTGTCCCAAGTTTCAGAGATATTATATTCTATATAATCAACCTTAGCGGGAGTAGATATCACATATTGATTCAATCCTTGCTTGGTAGTTGGTATTTCTGTATTGTTTTTGTCGTAAGCGGCAAATTTGGTTACATATTTACCAATATTCATGATTTGATATGTTCCAGGGGCAGTAGATGCAAATTGGAAAATATTGTTAGTAGCACTTAATTGAGGAGTTTTTACCTTTACTTTGAAAGTGTCGTTACTTAAGTCTAGTAGATTAATGTCAAATATTATTTCTGACGTTTTTTCTACAGAAGCAGTAGTTGTCTTTTTAGTAGTATTACACGAACTGATTGCTAGTATAATACCTAGTGTTATTGTTAATAAGAATTTGTTGATACGCATTGTTGATTTTTATTATTAATATTTAAGTCGTAAATCTAGTTGTTTTTATGATAAAAACAACCAAATTTATAGCTTATATATGTATTTTACTCGTAGAACACATCTGTATCACGGTATATCTAAGAATTTAAAGCATTACCTTCTTCATCCAGATAAACTCTTTCTTCTAATAAGCTAGTTGGGTGATCATGGTCGTTAGCATCATACTGATAAGTGTTTATATATTTGATTGTATAGTCAAAAGATCCATCTTCTTTGAAATGATAATAAGTTCTACCATCTAAACGTAAAATAAGCTCTGTAATTAACTACAAAAACCACATTCTTACTCAGAACATGGCTTTTTTAGTCTTAAACATTAAATAATCAGAAAAACACCTATTTATTCAACATTAGTTTAGCTATAGAGTGTAATATTTCTTGCCTAAAGTCTTCGTTATAATCGCAATTTGCCAATAGCACTAAACCTATATTTTCCTCAGGTATCATCATCAGATAACTTCTGAACCCTCTGTCTCCACCATAATGTCCTATCTTTTTTTTAGAATTAAGAGAGCCTAACTGGAATCCTAATCCTATATATGGATTTTGATCAAAAGAAGGTTTTATCATCAGATTATTGCTATTACTTAGATCAGAATTGTCTAAAGTTTTTAGAAAAGAAATCATCCATTTACTTAGTTCTTTTGAAGAAGAATTTAACGTACTACTAGGTGAGTGTTCTCTTGTGTACGGATAAGTCTTTCTTATATAGATATTTCTAGTGATTCTGTTTTTAGAATGAGGAGAGGTTTTTAACGAATCAGGTATCTTGAAATACCTAAATTCGCTACTGTACATCTCATTTTTATCGAGTATAGTCTTTTTTAAATAATCATCGAAGTTAGAATTTGACACTCTTTCTATTATAAATCCTAAAACATCATAAGCTAAGTTACTATAACTGTATTCGGAAGATGGCTCAAAATCGAGTTTTAAATTAATTTTTAAAATATATTTCTCAAGACTATCATCTGATTGATTGTTGTTTGACCAATGGTAATTGTTAATATCTGGTATTCCAGAGGTATGGTTCAAAAGATTTTTAATTGTAATATTCCGTACTCTTATATCATCGTATTTTAGTTCAGGTAGTACATCTAAGAGTTTATCGTTTATATTTAGCTTCTTTTGACTTATTAGATCCATAATAGCTACAGCTGTAAACAATTTACTTATCGAAGCTGTATGGAAAATGGTGTTTTCTGTAACCAATTTATCACTTTTAATACTTTTTACTCCGTAACCTTTGCTGTATATTATAGAACCATTTTGGACTAAACCTATAGAAAGACCAGGTATTTCATATTGATTCATCTTATTTGTCACAATAGAATCTACTTTTATCAAAAAACTTGTTTTAGATTCGTTATTTTCTGTTTTTTGACCGAAAGAAGCTGTATTATGTGATAAGAAAATTATTAATACTATTGTAGTTAATCTTAGAAGTTTTTTTTCCATTTGAATTATTTTTTGTTTGTAAAATTTAGAAATTAAATTGGTATTAAAAAACCCTAACAATATTGAATCCGAAAAATATATTTCCATCGGACCAATCTCCTTCTGCATTACTCAAAAAACCAGGCTCGTTGGTCGATTGTGCATTAGAAAACAACAACTGAAATACATGTCCACCAGTTTCTATATCGACTCCTATAGTCAGAGGATTGTTATATATTGAGTTTTTGTGTCTACTAAAGTTATATGCGTAATCCAAATTAATACTCATGCGCTTACTAACTTTCATACGTCCTCCTAAACCCATTATTACTTGATTACTATTACTTTTTTTAACCATATTTAGATCTTGTAAGTTCTCCCTGACATAAGATGGAGCCAATTCGAAAGAAAAACGCTTCGAAAACCTACGAGATACCAATATTTGGGTAGCATAACTCATCCTATCACTATATCTAAGAGTAGGATATTGCTCTTTCTTTATTTCAGAATTCACATTTACAGTCATATAGCCTGCCATATTAACAGGGAAACTACTAGATTGTTTAGCTAACCTCAGTTTTAGTGCCCCAGCATATGTTTTTCTATACGATTCTCTACTCAGGCTAAATTGAACACCATCTATAAAACTATACAATAACTGAATTTTAGTATTGGCATTATCTAGACCAAAAAAAGTATCAGCACCATCTTTTATAGTCCCAAATCTATGAGAAACTATCATATAAAAGTCACCTTTATCAGCGATTTTTGTAGACTGCAGATTACCAATTTTCATAGCCTTAAAGGCTGGTAATTCGTAATTATCATCGTCTTTAACTTCGTTTTCTAATTCACTTAACAAATCGTCTTGTGCTTGTACCGATACTATGGTTATAGTACTAACTAATAATAATGTTATTATATTTTTTATCATCTTTATTCTTGAATAATGCATTCGTTAAGTTTTAATTCGTCTAGCAAGTCGTCGTAACCAATTATGCGACCTTTGATATTTATTCTTTGTTGTTTTTTAAGCAACGAAAAGTCAATATCTTCTCTAAATTGACAATATATCTGATTGCTTAGTGTAATTCCTTTCTTGTCTTTTGACGTTATTATGCCGCTTAGCTCAACTGTTTTCCCTAACCAAACACTTGTATCATCTTTTACTTTCGATAAAAACACATCGGAATCACCTTTGTAATCTACAGTCATTTCCTCGGTTGATTTATGTGGTTTGTATATATATTTATATGTCGAATATACTCCGATCAATAGCAATCCAAATAACAATAAAAACCATTTATTTTTTCTTTGAAAACTCATAATCTAAAGATATTTTTGTTTTTTTAGCTATTTTTTTACGTACTATATTAGGTATTTCTATATTGAAATCTTGAGGTTGTACTTCAAACTCTGATTTCAGATAGATTGTTTTATCTTTCTTTATTATTCTACATAAAACGTCGATCTCTTTACTTATCCCATGAAAAGAAATCTCTCCTGATAGTTTATATTCCTTCTCAGTATCAATTTCATTAATATCAAAACCATGTATCTTACCTCTAAAAGTAGCTTTAGGATACTTATCAGACTCCATATAATTTTCATTAAAATGCTCTTGCATTAAAGCTACTTTAAACTTAAAAGCTTTTATAAATATTAAACTGGCTATTTCTCCTGTATCTATATTTAATATTACTGTAGTACTATTGTTTATAGCTTCTACAGGCTCAAAGGTATCGACCGATGCTTTAAGACTGGTAGTCCCCGTTCTTGTTATATACTTTTGAGCAAAAATAATTTGTACAAATAGTATACAGATTAATATTAGTGTTTTTTTCATGATTTTTAGTGTTATTTATTCTTTATATATCCGTCATTCTTCCATTTATCAATAAGGTTCAATTTTTCTTGCGACAATTTACCGCTAGGTGGCATAGGATTAGAGCTACTGTTCATACGACTTATCAAACCCCTTGTTTTTGACGATTCTTTTACCTGTTCATAAGTCAATAATGTAAGTCCAGCTTGTGGAGATGAAACTCCATGACAGCTGATGCAATTATTATCGATAATAGTTTTTATATCTTCTTGATATGTTATTTTTCTTCCTAAAGGATCTAGGGGCTCTGCCTCGGGAATTTCAAAAGTAGTACAGCTAGTAGCACTTATGATCAATCCCAAAAAAAATATATAGTAGTATGCTTTTTTCATTGTTCCTTATTTATGTAAATATTGACCAATTTAAGTATTTTTTTTTTAGATAGGCTTAAATGTCAATATTTCATTACCTAAACACGATAAATACTAAAAAATAAAGATCGATAAGCTTGTTTTAGCTTAATACATAGTGTTTACGGGGGGAGTTGTACGACTTACTAGTCCGTTTCTAAAGTTCACTTATGTTTTTCATTGTTGGTTTGGTTTTTAGTTGGTTTTGGTTTGAATGGTAGGAGGTATTACTCGTAGGTGTAGTTTGTAGTCGCTAATATATAAGAATCAATTTCATTACCATATTGATCTATATTCACCGATTCTGATGTTTGTGTAGTAATAAATCCTTGACTATTTAAAGTGTAATTTATTTTAAGTTCCATTTCAAATATAAAAGAGCCATTGCTGTTGAAGTCATAAAAAATAACAGAATCTAATTCAAATAATCGTTGGATATCAGTATCGTTTACAGCTTCAGGCACAGTCCTTGGCTGATTGAATCTGCTTTGATCAGAATATCTATACTCTATATATCTGTTTGAGTTTTCGGTGTTTTCTGTTACTAATCCTTCTGAATATGTGTATGTTTTTTTAAGTGAATATTCTGAGTTTTCAGATGATAGTCTACCTTTAGAATCATAAGTGTATGTAGTTAGATCGCCATTGATTCTCTTTTTTTCCAAATATCCATTATTGTCGTATTCGTATGTATAAATATCATAGCTATCATTACTTGTCTTTGTTTCTTCTATTAATTGATCTTCTTCGTTGTATGTACATTTATACGATATCACACCATCTTCTGTGGTTGCGGTAGCACTTGAGATATACCCATTGCGATTGTAAGTATAGCTGACATTGTGTTCCTTTATGCTACTGTTTTCTGAGGAGTATATTGTTGTGTTTACAGTCTTTATTCTATTATATACGATAACTTCATCTTTATTACAAGAAATTAGTACTGTTATTAGCAATATAGCTAATGTCAATTGTTTGCTTATGTTTTTCATTTTACTTTAGTTGGTTTTGGTTTGAATGGTAGAGATGTTTATTCGTAAGTAATATGAGATATATACGAAACATAAAAATCTATTACACTTCCATCTTCAGACAAAGTAACTCTCTCTGTTTGCTCTTCTATAGGGCGCCCCATATCATCGTAATTATTAGTATATATGTACTTAGTAGCATATCTGAAATCTCCATTCTCTTCGAAAGAATATCTGATTTGAGACTCTATATTATTATAGTGAAATACACTTTTTTTCATATAGGCATTAGGAAGAATAAGATTAGCCTTAAATTCTCTTCTACCAGAAAAGAAATAATCAGTGTAGTTTTTACTTCCTATACTCTCCTTTCTTATAACACCATCTCCATATATATAATTAAAAGAATATACGTTCCCGCTAGAGTTCATCTCTTTAGTAAACCCTGAAATCTCACCTTCAGAATTATAAACATAAGTTCTGATGGCATAATCGTCAATCATCTTCTTCAAATCTCCATTAGCATAGTATTCGAATGTATATTCATATCCGTATCTACTACTAGTTTTGTATATAAGCTGACTATTATCGTTGTAAGTATATTTATTAATATAAGTTCCTTCTTCACTTATACTTGTAAGATCAGAAGTATATCCATTACTGTCATAAGAATAATAACTTATAAATTTCTCCTCTACGAGATCAGGGCTATCAGGTGCATAACGAAAATTAGTGTAATCTATCTGTTTTATTCGGTTAAAGCCGTTTGCCTCATCTTTGTTACAAGATAATAATGTTATTATTAGCAATATAGCTAATAGTAGTTGTTTATTTAGGTTTTTTATTGTTATTTTGTTTTTGAAATGCAAATATATGAGATTTCTATAGTTAAACATTGTTTATTTATTGAATATTTACACTTTTCCTTATGTTTGTTTTAATAAAAAGAAAAATACTTAACCAAAGCTAGATACGTTATATAAATATATTCTCCCAAACACAATACCTGACAATAAAAAACACCCACTCACCACAGTCTTAAAAAACCATAGCAAATGAGTGTCTAATACCCCATCTATAAACAAAAGAAACTTTTATCCTGCTACTCTGTCTCTATCCTTTTTACTTATGAATTACAAATAATTAATATAAGTTTAGCGGTATTTAGACTGGCCTAATTCACCTCTAAATATCAACAATAAAATTATACTAGCAGTAAAAAATACAATAAGAATTTCTATTACAGTTATGGTCAAACATAAATCTAAACCTGTAACTATAGAAATACAATCGGTTGGGTTTTCAGTTTCATATCTTAAACTAGTATATGTGTTGACTAATCCTAATAGTAACAGTGGAATTGCTATTATTGAAATTATTAGAAGGGTTATGTATGTTGTTTTATTTAGCTTGATAATTGTATTGGATTGTTTAATTACGTGCTTTTCATCACATTTTTCTTTATTATCTTTATAAAGTCATTGGATACAGTTTCATTGTGATCTTTTCTCTTCCCATTATTTCTAAAGCTTTCTTTAATTCTATTATTCCTTCCTCCCAAAAATAATTTTTCCGATTATGTTTAATTTTATTTAATAGTTTCTTACGTACATTTTGAAGAACTACAACGCAGAATTCAACCTTTAAATGCAACTTTCTTGGTTAAACAATAATTCTTCCATTTTCTCTATTGGTGTAGCAAAGTTATATCTTTTTCTTGGTCTTTCATTTAATTTAGTTTCTATTTCCTTAATTCTCTCATCAGTTATG
>JABSPL010000094.1 GCA_013215105.1 Flavobacteriaceae bacterium | reverse complement strand
TTTATAATTAACACGCATCCTATAAAAAGAAGTGTTATCATTATAAAAAGTGCAGTTAATTTCAAAATCATAATATTTTTTTATACTATAAATATAGTACAAAAAAAGACATTATACTAATATCCAATTACTTAGTTTTCATCTCTCCTCTAATAGAAGTTTCAAATAAAGCTTTAAACTCACTGTACTTGGTGTTTTCTCCCAAAAGAACCATCATTTTAGCTATAGCTGACTCCGTAGTTATATCTTTACCGTCTATTATATTCAAAGACTTTAACTTAGCGCTTGCTTCGTATTTACCCAATGAAACTCCTCCTTTAGAGCATTGACTCACATTAACTACTGGTATATTTTTAGAAATAACCTCTTTTATAGCATCTAAAAACCACTTTTTAGTACTTGTGTTACCCGAACCAAAGGTTTCTAAAATAACACCTTTAACCCCCTCTACTGACAATATACTCTTCACTAATATACTAGACATACCTGGGAATAATTTCAATACAACTATATCAGTACATAGATTATCGTGAATTATAAGCTCTTTTTTATCCTGCTTTTTAAGTAAGATATCTTCATTTATATTCAGATGAACCCCGCTTTCTGCCAAATGAGGATAATTAAAAGATGTAAACGCTTCAAATTGCTCTGAACTTATTTTGGTAGTTCTATTAGCTCTATATAATTTGTACTCGAAGTATAAGCAAACCTCTTTTATAGGGTTATTAGGTGATATACTCGCTATTTGTATCGAAGTTATTAGGTTCTCTTTGGCATCGGTCCTAAGGTCGCCTATTGGCAACTGAGAACCTGTAAATATAACTGGCTTATCTAAGTTTTCTAACATAAAACTTACAACCGACGATGTATAAGACATAGTGTCTGAACCCGTAAGAACTATAAAACCAGTATATTCATTGTAATTATCTCTTATTGTATAAACTATACTTTTCCAATCCTTAGGTTCCATATCAGAAGAATCTATAGGTTCTCCTAACGAAATAGTCTCTATTTCACAGTCTAATTGATTTAACTCAGGTATTCTTTCTGATATACGTTCAAAATTAAAAGGTCGTAAAACTCCTGTTTCATAGTCTTTGACCATACCTATAGTACCTCCAGTATATATCAATAATATTTTTGACATCCTTATTATTTATATATTACTTAACCTCCTTCGGAAATATTTTTTTACTAAAAACCAACATAATACCAACTCCTATACTTATAGCAGCATCAGCTACATTAAATATAGCGTTAAAAAATGTAAACCTATCACCTCCTACCAATGGAAACCATTCTGGAAAGTTACCTCTCCACATAGGGAAATAAAACATATCAACTACTTTTCCATAAAACAAACTACCGTAAGCCTCATCTGCCATAAATATAGCTACAGCCTCAAAACCTTCTGGTGTATCGAATATTATTCCGTAAAAAACAGAATCTAATATATTACCCAAAGCTCCTGCTAGTATCAAAGAAACCGAAGTTATCAATAAGACTCCTTGCTTCTTTTTTATTATATTTTTTAACCAAACACTGATACCTATTACTGCTCCTATTCTAAATAAAGTTAGTATAAGCTTCCCTGTTCTACCTCCTATTTCGGTTCCCCATGCCATTCCGTTGTTTTCTACAAAATGAATTCTAAACCAATTCCATCCTAATACTTGATAGTCTTCTCCTAAAAAAAAGTTTGTCTTTATCCATATTTTACTGAATTGGTCTACTAATAAAACCAAGAATACTATTATTATCGCTCTTTTCAATTTATTTCTTTTTTTAGTCTAAACACAAAAATATAAATATAATTGACCATTACCTAAGTCAATCATATTTATATTTTGTTTTTTTTATTTAATAAAAGTTTTTTAACTCTCTATTTGTACATATTTATCATATCTCCAGAATAATAATCAAGTACTTTGGTCTGAAATATATAATTATACTTAGAGTTTATAAGGTTTATACTAGACTCTACCCATAATTTCTTTATATTTTCGAACTCATATATATTTATAGCTCCTGCTGCTAAACGTGCCGACGCATTGTCAAAAGATAATTGCTGTGCTTCCAAAGCATTTTTGGCTGCATAATAAGTCTTTGCCGAGTTCAATAAATCTAAATTAGATTTCTCTATTTTTTTGAAAAGTGATTGTTTCTCTATTTCTAAATTTATAAGACTTCTATCTTTATTTATATAACTCTTCTTAACATTATTTCTGGTCTGGAATCTATTAAAAATAGGAATACTAAGGTTAACCCCTACATAATAACCTAATTGATTATCCATCTGAGTCCAAAAACCATTAGCTACATTCATAGGAAGAGGGTTTTTAGGGTCAGGACTATTAGGATCTGCTACAATCATAGCGTCTTTTTCTCCTAAAGTATGTTGATACCTAGTACTTATTCCTCCTCTAAAAGAAAGACTTGGCAAGTAATTACTCTTTTCTATTTCAATGCTTATATTAGACTTTTCTACTTCCAAATCTGCCAAAACAACATAAGGATTATTAATCAAAGATTTATTATAAACATCTTTGGTACTATATAAATTACTAGATATTTCCTCTGTAATATCTATATTCTTTACATCGAAATCTTTCACCTCTAATTGTAATATTTGTGCCAAATCTAATAAAGATAAAGAAAGATTGTTTTCAGAACTAACTTTGTTTTGTTCATCTTGAGCTAAAGTAGCACGCAAATCATACATATCAGATACTGGTTTACTACCCAATTCTACTTCTTTTTCTGTCTTTTCTAACTGTTTTTTACTCAATTGTATTCTTACATCTGCTATCTTTAAATTTTCTTTAGCCAAAAGAATATTTAAATAATAAGTAGCTATCTGCAAACCCATATCTTCTTGTACTTTCTTTAAGTTCTCTATACTACTTCTTTTTCCAATTCTAGATAGTTCTAACTCATTCAAGTTTTTCCTTCCATTATAAATAGTCATATCAGTTGATAACCCAAAACTATTAGATTGAGTGTTTACAGAAATTCTACTATTATCTGTATTACTTATACCTGAACCAAAATTATAAGTATGCCCCATAGACCCATTCAAATTGGGCAAAAAACGCCCCTTTGCACTTGACTCATCTATTTCTGATTCTAAAAAACTAAGTTTTGCTTGCTTTATTGTTAAGTTATTTTCTAATGCATAGTCAACACATTCTTGTAAACTCCATTTTTTAGTCTGTGAAAAAGAGTTAGTTACTATAAATAAATTTACAAATAGTAGGTATTTTAATATTTTCATTTTAGGTTTATTTTATTTCTTTGTATCTAATTGGTTTTATACGCTAATATATAGTTTTTTATTAACATATCTATCTTACATAAAATACTTGACGAATGTATAGTAGTTTTGTTACTCTATAAATCAAAAAAAAGCAACCTTTTTTATTAAGATTGCTTTTTTAAAGTTGTTGATTAGTTTTTTATACTATAATTCTATATCGAAAAAATAACCTACTTTATACATCATTATATTATATTGTTGAGTTGATCCATCTATATCCATATCTCCCGCCATAGAATAAGACATAGCTAAATTAAATTTACCCATTTTAAAACCTAATTCAGGTGAAAAACCGAAATTTGATGCTGAAGCCTCTGGTATTAACGTTATACTAATATTTCCCGTTGGAGAAACTTTAGATTCTGGTTGTTTTATACTATATAGACCTAAACCCAAAGATAAATATGGTTGTATACTTTTATCAGGAGTAAAATAATAAGAAGCTTTAGCTAATATTCCTGTTATAGATACTGTAGATAGGTCGAAAGTTAATCCTGTTATTACTGGTAAGACCACAGCTCCTGTCTTCGTTAATTCTAATCCCACTCCAAAACTACTAGTCATCATATATTGAACACTAATACCATACCCAAAACCAAAACCATCAGAGTCATATGTTTTCCCCGTTTCCGCTTTAAAATCTCCACTTACTCCTGCCCCTCCTAAGAACATTTCTACTCTTAGAGATTTTTCTTGAGAGAAACCAACTGTTGTTGCTATAAAAGCAATTAAAAATATTTTTTTCATAATTTTTATAATTATTTGTTTTTAAATGAAATACTAAATTACATTATTTTAACAAAATATAATAATCTTTTTCATTTAATTAATAACCGAGTAGTTAACTACATTGCTTTATATATAGGGTCTGCTGAAAAAGTATTTATTTAACTAATACTTAGTTAAATAAATACATAAAACACTTATTTGTATATGGTCAAATGCAGGTTTATTGCTATATTACAGCAAATAACCATGCATTATGATAAATTATAC
>JABSPL010000093.1 GCA_013215105.1 Flavobacteriaceae bacterium | reverse complement strand
TGTTAAACCTCTATATACAGTTGTTTTATTTAATGTAATTTCATTGAGAGGTTCTATGTGACCGATAGGGAAATAAAAAGGGAACTCATAAAAGAAAAAAATAATTCTATTTCTTTTATGACATTTAGAAATACAATTGGTGTAATACCTGTTGAACTTCCATAGAACACATATCAATAGTAACTTTTAAGATTTTAGATATTAATGTTTATGAAGCTCTATAAAACTACTTATACAGTTCTACAGCTCCATTACAAAAGAAAACATTAAAACTAAATTACACTTGTTTTTACTTTCTTTTTCTGATTTCATTGGTAAACACATATGAAATCAGAAAAAGAAAGTTTTAATCCTTCATAGAATCAACAATAGTTTTAACTATTTCCTCGTTCCAAAGCATCCTATAATGACCTACTTTTTCGAAAGGTATCAGAACCGAATCACTAATCTGTTCATGTATACGTTCTGACTCCGAAAACGGAATTACTTTATCGAACCTATCGTGTATTAGCACTAAATTTCGGAACTCTATTTGCTTTATCCTATCGGAGGTTATCATATCGGATACATTTTCTTTCATGTACTTTTCTACTATTAATTTGAATTCTCTGTATATTATAGGATTCAGATTAAGCGTTTTTTTGAAAAACAAGAATACATCCTCTATTTTATTGTTACTCGAAAGTGTTATTATATTCTTCACTTTACAATCCGTTTCTGCAAGAGCAAATGCCGATACTACCGAACCAAAAGAATGAGAAACAACACTAAATGCTTCTTTGGGATTTATCTGATGTATTAGAGCTTTAAAAGCCTCTTTACAAACAAACAAATTAGATTTTTTCTCTTTGTTTCCTGCATGACCTGGCAAATCAAAGGTTATAACTCTGTAGTTAGCATTCACTAAAGCTTTGTTTATTTTAGACAAACTACCAGCATTACTATTCCAACCATGTATCAAAAACACTAATTCTCCTTTAGGGTTACCTGTTTCATAACATTTCAAGTTCTCAGATTTTAGTTTAACTTCAAAATGATTAGCTTTTTTATAAAACTTAAATTCTTTGTTTTTGAACGTCTTCAATCTTACCTTCTGAAAGGTATTAAAAGCAACTTTCCCTCCATATTTGGGAGCTATCACCGATAATATATTCAGATACACCTCTACTAACTTAACTATATATTTCATTTTTATATATTTACTTTGTCTTTTTACTACTTTATTAATTCTACCTAAGATAACCACAATAGATAAAACCACAATATATAAAAAAAGCTAGAACATTTCTATTCTAGCTTTTTTTATATTATTATTAAGCCCTATTTCTTATAATATTTATTATGCTTCAAATAAGCCAAAACAGCTAACACAAACACAATACCTATAGAATAATATATAAAGTTAGGAGTAACTATTTTGTCGCCACTAGCATAAGAATGCAAGCCTGATAGATAGAAATTAACCCCGAAATAAGTCATCATAATAGATGCAAAACCTATAACAGATGCTAGGTTAAAGGCAAATTTGCTTTTAAGCCCTGGTATAAGCCTGAAGTGTAGTATCAGTGAATAAATCATGATACTTATAAGAGCCCAAGTTTCTTTAGGATCCCAACCCCAGTATCTACCCCAACTCTCGTTAGCCCACATACCTCCCAAAAAATTACCTATAGCTAGCATTATAAGCCCTACAACCATAGACATTTCGTTAATTATAGTAAGTTCTTTTATATTAAGGCTTAGTTTTTTCTTATTGTTTTTATTAGTAAAAGATATAAGTACTAATGAGACTATTCCCAATATCATAGACAAAGCCAAAGGTCCGTAACTAGCTACTATTATAGATACATGTACCATTAACCAATACGAATTAAGTACTGGTTGTATATTGGCAATCTCAGGATCCATCCAGTTCCAATGTGCTATCATAAGTATCATAGAGGTAAGGAATGTGGTTGCTGATAGAGTAAGAGTCGATTTTCGTCCCAAAACCAAACCAAACAACATAGTAGCCCAAGCAACATATATCATAGATTCATAAGCGTTACTCCAAGGTGCATGACCACTTATATACCAACGAGCAGCTAAGCCCAAAGTATGAACAGTAAACAAAACTACAGTAATCAAACTACCTATTTTAACTGTTAAGTTTAATATTTTATTAGTCTTAAAAATTCCCCAAATAGACAATATCATCATTAGTAAACCTATATACATATAGTATTTGAATAGTTTTTTGAAAACATCGTATTTGTTATATGCTATTTCCAAATCTATCTGTTTTTGCTCAGGATAAACTGCAGCACCATATTTCTTTTGGAAATTAACTATACCATCGAGTATTTTGTTTACCTCAGTATAGTCTTTAGTCTTTTTTGCTTCTTGTAAAGTTTGGATATAAGCAGGTAATATTTGCTTTACAAAAACAGAATCTATACCTTTATAATTAGCCATACCAAGTTCCAAAGGAGAAATCCATTTGTTAGTCTTATCATCGGGCAGAGGGTATATTCTCATAACGCTACCCACCAAAGCACTATAAAGTAAGTTTACTCTAGCATCTATGTTTATTATATCTTTTTCGAACTTACTTCTAACTTGCTTCTTATGAGCTTCACCAACCAAATCATGTATTTTATAGTTTCCTTTAGGGTCTATAAAATCACGTAATCTAGCTTTTTTGGTTTTTATATCTATCCCTAAGATGGTTCTTATCTTGTCGTTTCCTCTTTCCAAATAAACAACTGGTACTTCCCACCAAAACTTAGGGTTTTCAAGTATCGATACAAAAACCTGATTAGCATCTAAGCCCTTATAAACATCCTTTTTACTTACTTTTCTTAATAATTGTGATGCAAAAGTATTTATAGGCTTCATTCTACCGCTTATATCTTGTATTATAAGTTTACTAAATCTTTCTGCGTGAATTTTATCGACCTTATTGGCTTGTAAAATAGAATCTATAACATTATCGCTTATCACATTGCTATTGTGACCCGTCGAATGCTGTGAATAAGAAAAAACAGTAAATAACAATATCGCTACAGACATTAATTTCTTTTTGTCTGCTATTTTGGCTAAGGATTTTTTAAGCTCATGAAAACGAGTGTTTTTAGAAAAAAGTATAAGAATAAGACCTAAAAACAGCAATGCGTATCCTATATAAGTAACCAAAGTCCCCCAATAATCATGGTTTACCGATAGTCTTGTTTCTTCTATTTCTCCGTCTATATCGTAACTAGACTGAAAGAATTTATAACCTTTATAGTCCAATATATTGTTCATAAATATTCTGAATGGCATATCTTCTTTCCCCTTATCTTTTAATATAACCTCACTAGCATACGACATAGGACTATCAGAACCAGGGTATTTGTCTAGTTGAAAATCGACCAATTGTATTTCGAAAGGAAGTTTAAGCTCTCTAGCTCCGTAATGCAACCTAAAAGTATATTTTCCTACTTGCAGAATAGTTGGTTTTTCTATATTGTATTGAGCTCCGTAAAGAACTATTTTTTTAGATTCTCCGTTAGCTTCTACCGTAAATTCCAAATAATCTAAAGGATTTTCTTTAGCATCAGCCGATATATTTGCCAAAACGCCACGCTCTACAAGCTCAGGAACAACAAATTGCATTTCGGCTATACTATAAAGATGTCTGTAGTTAAAAACCTGTAAGCTATCAGCTTTGAAATCACTCTCTTTTTGATCTGCCATTCTCATAAAAGTACCCGATCTAGTAGTTCTTATTTTTAATTCGTCATTTTTTAGTTCGAAATATACAGCTACATTTTCATCGTTATTGAAACCTACATTTACTCCGTGTATATTGGTTACCTCTCCTTCTTTTATATAATGGTCATGTCTTGACCCGCTACTAGATTCTACAAAATGTATAAAATTATCACCATTATCATCTTGCTGATATGCTATTTTGGAATTAGCAATATAATCGGTCAATGCTATTTTGATATCGTCTCCTTTAAATTTGGTTTTAACGACAAATCCATTATTTCCTTTTGCAGAAAGCAATACTTTTTTGTGAATAGGCGTTTTCTGAACCTCTCCATCGTCTATCGTTATAGATATATAGTTAGCTTCCGAAAAATAAGCCGAAGTAGTTTCTCCTTCTTTTATAGGCATAACCCCCTCATGACTTATATATCTGGTAATACCTGCACCTATTATTATAAAAACAAACGAAAGGTGAAAACACAATACTGACCATTTTTTTTTACCTATAAGGTTGTATTTTTTTATATTACCTATAAAGTTAACCATAAACAGTAACATTATAAGTTCGAACCACCAAGTACTGTACACTAAAGCTCTTGCCGTCTGGGTATTATAGTCGTTTTCTATAAAGGTTCCTATACCCATAGATACAGCGAATGTTATAAATAAGACTGCCATCAATCTGGTCGAAAATAAAAAAGAAAGTATTTTGTTCATGTCTAAAAAATATTTAGGCAAAAGTATGGTTTTTGTATAAATAAATTGTTTCTATGAATAGTTATTTTAGAGTTAAAAAAGTGATTTTTTATAATAAGCTGTCAAAAGCAAAAACGGATTGATTTAAAATCACCCTCACTAACAAATAACATCTTTTATATCAAATAACACAATAATATCATTACATTACATAACAAATATTTAACTTTAACCTATCAAACAAAACCCTCACATATGAATTACAATAAAATTTTATTAGCCTTTATATTAATTTCTAATTGTGTTTTTTCTCAAAACTCAATAAAATTAACATATGAGTACGGTAGCGAAAATGAAGATATACGATACCTTCTTGACTTCTAGTATATTTATACCTAAAAATTAACTTTCAAAAGCGAAATACTTAAAGGGAAATCTTACTAGGTTAATTTACAGAAATACAAAGAAGGTAAATTAGTCGAAAGCACTTTACTTTTTGATGGTTCAGATTATTTCAAAATAAAAGGAGATGAATTGTCTCTAAAGTTCTATTTCAAATTTGAAGAAGAACAAATAAAAACATGCATTATAGGTAAAGGATTTATAAGTAAAAAAATGTATTTTGATTTAAATAAAGATTCACACCTCTATGTCTTAAACGATTTTTTCGGAAGAAATAAAGAGCTTAATTTTGAATTATCAACAGAAAGCAACCCTATTCTAGCTATAATTACTCCTTCAATGAGGAGAGATGCTTCTGGGTCTTATTGCGAAGTTGCTAACTCAGGTATAGCTCCCGAAAAACTGGGTGAACGCTTTAATATTCCTCAGTGTTTTTTGATATCAATAAAATTCAAATAGAGATATAATACCAAAAACATCACCAATTCTCCCTATATAAGTAGTTTCTTTTTTACTTTGACTTTTTTGCCTTGACAAATCAAAAAATAATTATACTTCTATTAAGGTATTTGGAAATGCATTTGGTATAATCATCTATCATCAAAAGCAACTTTAGATAATTTTGGGCTTGCTTTTTTTTACGTCTTAATTTAAATATGTCTATCAATCTTATTATTTATTTTTTCTATCATATTTCAGCTAAGACATCACAACAATATAAGTATTCCTTAATACACTTATGATTTCTCTTTTTTTTAATTATAAAACCAACATTAGCACTTACACATCTATAACAACAACCTCGGCTCTTGCCCCAAACCTCACAGGCAACACACTAGTACCGACACCTTTGGAAACATACATTTTAGGTTCTTTATCCTCATACCAACCTTTCATATATCTACCACTACCACGAGGTTTGAAGGGAACTATACCCAAAAAGGTAATCTGACCTCCGTGAGTATGCCCCGATAACACCAAATCTATATTCAAATCGCCTTTTTGACTTGCTATTATATCTCTATGCTGAGGGCAGTGCGATAATACTATATTGGTTTCGCTGTGTTTTAATTCATCTATAGCTTTTGGAAAATCGGCGTTTCCACCTACCAAATCGTCAATTCCTATTATAGATATTTCTCTGTTTCTTATAGTAATAGTTCTGTTTTCGTTTATCAATAACTCGCAATTATTATCGGAATATACTTTGCTTAACTTAGCTAGGTCAACATGCCCCCAGTATTCCCAGTTACCTGTTATGGCATATTTTAGAATAGATTTATCTATCCGATTAAGAAACTCTCCAAGAGAATCTATTTTACTTGTATCATCTACAGAATCACCTGTTATGAATATTAAATCTGGTTTTATAGAGTTTATTTTTTTAGCTATAGCTTTATGAAAATATCTTAATTGATCGAAATGTAAATCGGTTATTTGGACTATTTTTATTTTATCATCGCTTTTAGATATATCGAAATAGTTCCATTCTATTATGTATTTTTCGAGCCATAGAGAGTCTAAAAACACTAAACCTATGGTAGCTATTAATGCTCTTTTTATAAATTTCCTTCGGTTTAGTTTCATTATTTCCTGATTAAAGTAGATTTACAAATATAAGCGATTTAGTAGCTATAGATAAACATTATAGCTCTTAATTTTTCGTTAATAACAGATTATTCGTATCTAATAAGGTAGTGGATACTATATTATACACCTAAAACATTAGCATATAATATCTAAAACAAATATCAATAGTTAAATTAATACTAATTAACAGTATTACAGATTAACTATCTGAATATTGTAATATATTTGCTTTCGGTAAAGTCGTAATTAGAGTAAATACATTAAAAAAAGAAATTGACACACTAAGTGTATTTCTAAAATAAAACGCACAGATATTATAATCAGACAATTCACTAAACCTAGAATCATTAAGATAGTTTGCTCAATGACAAGACCCGTAAAACCAATAATAAAAAATTCAATGAAGGCAATCTTTTGTATGATAATATTTGCTTTCACTATAAGCGTAAGTGGGCAGAACCTAAGTGGAACTATAAAGGATGAGAATGGAGAATTACTAGAAATGGCAAATGTGATAGCTATAAAAGTAAAAGATAGTACACTTACAAGTTATAGTGTTACCTCTGCTAAGGGAAAATACAAATTAAAACTAGAAAAAGATACCAAGTTTGAAATATCAGTAAGTTATATAGGTTATAAAACAGTGAAAATAAAGATAAATACTACAGATGAAACGGGAGATATAGAGAGAAATATATCTTTTAAAGAACTTGAAAACTCTTTGGAAACCGTAATAATAGATATACCTTTAGTAATAAAAAAAGATACAGTACTCTATAATGTAAGCTCGTTTACTAATGGTAAAGAAAGGAAGCTAGAAGATATAATGAAAAAACTCCCAGGTATGGAAGTAGATAAAAATGGGAACTTGAAGTTTGAAGGTAAAACTGTAGGTAAGCTAATGATAGATGGGAAAAACTTTTTTGAAGGAGACACCAAAATGGGACTCGAAAACATACCTGCCGACGCTGTAAGTAAAGTAGAGATACTTAAAAACTACAACGAAGTAGAGCAAATGAAGGGTTTGGAGGACGATAGTGATAATATAGCTGTAAACATAAAGTTGAAAGAAGATAAAAAGATTTTTTGGTTTGGAGATATAGATGTAGAGGGGAGTGCTGAGGGTAGGTATCTTTTGAAATCGAATATTTTCAAAAGAGGAGATAAAAATAGTTTATCTATAGGCGGTAATATAAATAATACCGGTAGGTCTTCGTTTTCTAGAGGTAGTTTTGATTATTCCTCGTTCAGAAGAGAAGACAATGGCATTGATATATCTAAACCGGTAAGTCTTTTAAGAGGTTTCGGTAGAGGGAGTGGTAAAGACGCAAAAAGTGTATTTACAACAATTAGTTATAATTATACTCCTAATGACAAATTGTCTATAGATGTTTCAGGAATGCTGGCAGACGACACCATGGAGTCATTAATGATTAGCCAAAAAACAAATTTGGACAACGGAAGTATTGAAAACATTGTAGATAAAACTTTCAGTAAGAGTAATTCTTCTAATGTTAATATGGCTATTTCATATGGAAATACAAAAAGAAATTTAAAACTCAAATATATAGCGTCGTTAAGCAATGATAATACAAAGAACAACAACGAATTGTCATCTAAATCGAACGTTACGGAAGACGATGATGACATAAGTATTTATACCAAAAAGAAACCTATAGTTTTTGAGCATAACTCAAGTTTCGCAGTACCTTCAGACATCTTAAACAAGGGTTAATAAGCTAGTTTTAAACCTTCCTTGTTTTGTCTTAAAAAACTAAATTCCTCACAATTACTTATAATTTTAGATGTAATACCTACTAAATCAATA
>JABSPL010000092.1 GCA_013215105.1 Flavobacteriaceae bacterium | reverse complement strand
TGTTATTAAGCATGTTTTGTATTTTGTTGTTGGTTCTACTAAAATACAATTAAATCAAGGGTTTACCTGAGATTACATGCTTTTTTTTATGCTGAAAAATCAGGTAAACCTTTATTTATTAAGGGTGCGAAACTTGAGTAAACAAATGTAGAGACCTAAATGTTCATGCCTACTGTAGCAAGCACGTTACTAATACCGAATTATTAAGTATTTTGAAAAGCACAAAAAACGGGTCTTTTTTGGTAGATAGCAGTCTTAAAGGTAAAATATCTAAGAATAAATTAGACTTTTCTTTTGACGATTTCGAATCAAAAGTAAGGTTAACTTCTCGTGAAATTGAACTTGTAAAGCTATTTTCTAAGGGCTTAAGCAACAAAGAAATTGCAAGTGAACTTTCCGTTAGTATATTTACCATTGACACTCATAAAAAAAATATTTACAAAAAATTGAATATAAAATCAATAGTCGAACTTGTTAATTTTTACCATGAAAACTTCTAAAAAAACATATATATTATTACTTTTTTTCTGTATTTCACATATTGTTAGAGCCCAAGTTAGTTTCGAAGTAGGGAATACTTTTACAGATACATCTTTTGATGATTATATAGACGTTTACAACACTACAGACGATATTGACCCAATGATTCTCGTAAACAACAATAGTATTATATGGCAGAAAAGTAAAGTTTTATATGGATTTTCGAATGATTTTTATTGGCTCAGATTCACTCTAAAAAACATATCTGACAACCCTAGAAATTTGTATTTAGAAATAGATAATCACAGAATAAGATATATTGAATTTTATCAACTAAAAAACGGGTCTTTATTATTAGAGAGCAAATGCGGAAGATATATGCCTTTTGATTCTAGACCAATAGATAACGAGAAATTTGTTTTCCCGATTAATTTAGCCCAAAACAGTAGTGCCGAATATTACGTAAAAATAGATAAGAGATCAACTTCTGTGAGTTTCCCTGTATTCTTATGGGACCAGAACGAATTCAATAAAGAAAATAACAAAAAAAATCTTTTGAACGGTATTTTGTTTGGTTCTTACTTCCCTATAGCGCTATATAGCTCCCTTGTTTTTATTAGATTAAGGAGAATTCTTTATTTATGGTATGCTTTATATGTTATTTCTATTGGACTATGTATATTTACTTCAATAGGATATTCTTTTCAATATATCAATAATGGATATACAGAATTCAACAGTGTCTTCAAAGCTATGACCATTGTACTAGCACTTGTTTTCCATATTAAGTTTATTCAAAAACTAGTTAAAACTAACATACATATGAAAAAGATTCATCTCACTTTGAATATATTTATATGTTTATTATTATTATTAGTAATAGGTAATTTTATTATTCCTTCTTTATACGCTTCTTATTCTATTGTATATCTCAACACGCTAAATACACTTATATTGTCAACTATTTTTATTTTTTTACTAATAGCATTGCTAGCATATAAAAAACAAAAAAAAACAATAAAACTATACTTTCTTTCTTTTGTATTCATGATGATAGGCTGCTTACTATCAATTGCATTTGAATACGGATTACTGTCTAACCTCAAAACAAGAGTTTCTCCTTTATTTATTGGTTCTCTTTCGGAAATAATAATATTAAGTATTCTATTAATAGGAAAAATAAGTAAGATAGATCAAGATAAAAAGAAACTAAGTATTAAGATAATAGAAAAACAACAAGAAGTAGTACAAGCTTATACGGATGGTATCGAAAAAGAAAAATTAAGAATTTCAGAAGAGCTACATGACAATATCGGTAGTCAATTAGCTAACTTAAGCAGAAGCATAGGTTCTAAAGGTGAACTACCTGATTCTACTCAAAAAAAGCTAGTTGCAATTATAGACGATGTACGTCGTATTTCGCACAAGTTAGCCCCTGTCAAAGGTGCCCTATTATCTTTCGAAGAACAACTAAAGAACTTGATAGAAGAAGCTTTCATAGACGAAAAAACACAGTGTAAACATCACATTTTCGGTGAATACGAAGACTTAAACGAAAAACAAAAACTAAATATATATAGAGTTCTACAAGAGTTTTTACACAATATACTAAAACATGCTGATGCTACTGTTGTAGAAATACAGATAATAAACTTAGAAGACGAACTAACTCTAACTATAGAAGATAACGGAATTGGCTTCCGTACAAGTGATAAAAACAACGGATTAGGTCTCCAAAACATACAGAGGAGAGTAGATTATATGAATGGAACAATGGAAATATCTTCTATACTAAAACAAGGAACCTTTATAGTTATATCTATCCCTTTTGACCGCATTTAAATATACCGTATTTACGGTATTGAAACCCATATAGCATATCTGTACTTTTGAAGTTCAAAGTTAATATGTAATTGTTATAGTATTTATCAAAACTAAATTAGTCTATAACTTTTAAGATTTAAAATGATTGTATAAAGTAAAGTGTATCGTAATTATATTTTACCTTCCATTTTATGATAAATTATTAAAGGGGGGAATTATTGCTAATTAAGGAAAGCTCCAATTTATTGGAGCTTTCCTATTTTACGAAAAGCTCAGTACAAAACAAAACCCTACACCCCTACTAAAACAACACCTTACATTACTTTTCTCCAACAAAAAGAAGAGTTTAGATTATCCTTAAGCCTACAAATAACTTATTAATTTCAAAAAACTTACCCAAAAGGTGTAATATTTTATAAATTTAACCACTAACTAAGAAAAAAACATAGTGAGCAGCGATTTTTATACAACATCAATTTTGCCTTATGCCGCAATTATCATAAAGATATGTAGAGCATACACCAACTCTCAAGAAGACTTTGAAGATTATTATCAAGAGGTATGTCTGCAGGTTTGGAAAAGTAAAGACAACTTCAAAGAACAATCCAAATGGTCTACTTGGATATATAGGATATCGTTAAACGTATGTTTGACTTTACTGAAAAGTAAGAAGAATAAGCATCAGAGCTTTGCTTCGGACTATTTGCCTTCGGAGGCTATAGAAGATAGTCAAGTAACTAACGACATCACAGACGAATCTCTAAGGCAACTTTACGATGCCATTAGACAATTGTCTGAAGTTGACAGAGCAGTTATTTTACTTTATTTGGAAGAAAAATCATATAAAGAGATAGCTGAAATAATAGGGACTAACCCTAACAATATAGGAGTGAAAGTTAAACGAATAAAAGAACGATTAAAAAAACTATTAAGATGAAAAAATCAATTGAAACAATTTGGAAAGAAGGCTTTTTGAAAAACGATGCACTAGTCGCACCAAAACTTAACGACCTGTACAGTCAGAAGTCCGAAAGCGTTGTAGGTAAACTAATGAGTATGAGTAAAATTAATTTGATTATAATAATGATAGTGGCTACAGGTATCTTGATAGGCTTTACATTTATAGGTGCTACATACGTAGGTATTGCTCTTTTCTTATTATTATCTCTTATAACTTTTATAGCCAAAAAACAAGGTGATGAAGTGATGGATATAGATAATACTCTGAGTAGTTATCAATATCTGAAAGCTGTAGATGGGCTACTTAAGAATATAATAATCAAGAATATTAGAATAAATAGTTTCTTCTACCCTGCATTTATACTCACTCTTATGCTAGGCATATGGTTTACCGACTACGGAAGTTATATGCTAAATAAACTAACAACCGAAGTGCCCGATCTCCATATAGTATTTGGAATACCTACAGCTTGGTTGGTATCTATTGTTATTGTTGCTGTCTTGGCTTCAGTGTTTGCCGGCCCTATTTATAGGTTCGATATAAAGACTACATACGGTAGAGTGTTTCGTAAGTTAGACGAAATAATAAAAGATATGGAAGAGTTGAGAGCTTAATTAATTAGAGGTGTTCAATAAAAAAACAAGCTTTAAAAATATATTAAAATTATTGAATACCCCTGACACACCCTTGTCATAGCCTAGATATACTTTTGTTATTATTAATAAAAACATAAAAAAATGGACAAGTTACAAGTAAACAAATTTATGGTAGTAGGAATATCAGTAAGAACTACTAATGCCAACGGGCAAGCCAAAAAAGATATAAGTGAGCTTTGGGGGAGGTTTATGTCTGAAAACATGACCGAGAAAATATCGGATATAAAAGATGAAACCATATATGCCGTTTATACCGATTATGAGAGCGACCATACCGAACCTTACACTACCATATTAGGATATAGAGTGAATTCTATAGGCAATATACCAGAAGGAATGGTAGGAAAACAGATAAAAACAGCTAACTATACTAAGTTTGTAGCCAAAGGAGACTTGACGAGCAATGCTGTGGTAGATCAATGGAACAAGATATGGAACTCTGACCTTGACAGAACTTACGCTGCCGATTTTGAAACTTATGGAGAAAAAGCCGCTGATCCTACCAATGGAGAAGCTGAAATATATGTTTCTATCAAATAGCATATAACTCCTAAATAACAATAGCCACTCAGTAGTTTTCTGAGTGGCTATTGTTTGTTTTACATATACCGCCAAGAGTATTTAACTTTGAGTTATTGCGAACATTACACGTCATTCGCTATCAACTTCCTATACGTCACCAGCGAGGCACGAAGCAATCCCTACGACTGCTTCGTGCCTCGCTGGTGACGTACTGTTTTTAGATTTATTTACAAACCATTTCTATTCTATCTGAATTGTTTTGGCTTAAGTTTTTGGCTAGCATTTTCGGCTATTTCGATAATTCTTTTTTGTCTGGTTTCAGGTCTTTTTGCAGAAACTACCCAGTACAATAAAATCTTTTTAACAGAGTTACTTAAGCTCTCGTAATACTCCATAGAGCCTTTATGATTTGTAAATTCTGCATTTAAATCTTCTGGAATTATAAGTGCTTCTACTCCATCTAAAATTGTCCAAGAACCATTTTCCTTAGCTATTTCAATACTTTTATAACCTTGCTCTTCCATAAGCCCTTGGTCTATTAAGGTTTTGACCTTATCCTTGTTTACTTTAGACCAATTGCTTTTAGGTTTTCTTTTGCTGAAATATTGTATATACCTTTGTTTGTCAAGAGTCTTCTTAGTGCTATCTATCCATCCAAAGCAAAGTGCCTCATCGACAGCCTCGCTCCAACTTAGGTTATAGTTCGGAGAGTTTTTCTTATAAAAAATGAGCCAAACTGATTCTTTTTTTTGGTGGTTCAATTCGAGCCATTCTCTCCAATCTTGTTTGTCAGTAGGGCAATGTTCTTCTAGGTTTTTCATAGTTTTTTTTGTTGGATTTGATGGATGTTGCTACAGAGGTAATAGCTCACTTTTTACTTTGACAATAAGACGTTATGGCTTTTTACTCATTACTTTTTAATCTGATTTGAGTTATTATCTCATTAACGTCTTCAAATAGTTTTGAAAATTCTGATTTATCATTTTCTAAATCAGAAATATTTTCAGATACAGAATAGATTCCGTTTTTGGTTATGAAATTAAAGTTTACCATTCCATCATTTGGAAGTTTCGGTTCTTCAATTCTCTTCGCTTTAGATAGATACATTTGAGATCCCTCAACTTTTTTCGAGACTATTTCCCTGACTTCTTCATGTTGGCCTGCTCCTATAAATCCCCCACCCGAACTCAAATACAAGCTAGTGTCACCTGTTAAGAAAGAAACAACACTTATAGTTCCAGGACTCATTGCGATTTCTGTAATCAGACCATAAACTTTATCATTTGTAATATTTTCAAGTCCTATTTGCTCGGCTTTTGCTGAAAATGCCATGTTTCGCATATCCATAAATGGATTTTGTTCAGTAGTTTTTTCTGTTTTTGGTTTTTCCTTTTTGTAAGTACAGCTAATCAATACTCCGATTGTTACTATTATTCCAATTACTATATAAATTCTCATTGATGAATGTTTTTATTTTAGAAGTCCTACAAATATAAATATATTACTTTCAATATGTAGTTTATCTTTAGCTAAAAGAATTAAAATCCCATTCCCCTCCCAAACCCAAAACACCTCGACAATCAAAAAATCATCGAGGTGTTTTGGATATCTAAATATTTATCTAATGGTTCCATCCGTGCATAAAATACCTAATCAATCCGAAGAAAGTTAGTATAACTATAGAAGAACCTATAACCCATAAAGCGGTATTTTTGTAATTACTTTTATGTATTTTACTGTCCTTTATATATGTAAAAACTATTGCTATTATAAACACAACAGCAAATAATACTCCGAATATTGCTTGACCTCTTGAAAACATTGTTTTTTTTGTCAAAAATACAATAGTTAATCTAAGTTTGTTATATATTTGAAATAAAATTATTTTAATGTTAGACAAAATAGGAATAGCAAAAAGAATAGCGCAAGAATTACAACACAACACTTATGTAAACTTAGGAATAGGGATACCTACTCTGGTTGCCAACTATATACCCGAAGGAATATCGGTAGAGTTTCAGAGTGAGAACGGAATACTAGGAATGGGAGCTTTCCCGTTTGAAGGCGAAGAAGACGCAGACCTTATAAATGCAGGTAAGCAAACTGTTACTTTGGTCGAAGGAGCTTCACTTTTTGATTCTGCTACTAGTTTTGCCATGATAAGAGGACAACATGTAAACCTTACTGTATTGGGAGCTATGGAAGTTGCCGAAAACGGAGATATCGCTAACTGGAAAATCCCGGGGAAGATGGTAAAAGGTATGGGAGGTGCTATGGACTTAGTGGCTTCTGCCGAAAATATAATAGTTGCTATGATGCACACTAACAAAAAAGGAGAGTCTAAGCTTCTCAAAAAATGTAGCCTTCCGCTTACTGGCGTAGGTTGTGTTAAGAAAATAGTTACCAATATGGCTGTTTTGGAAGTTACCAAAGACGGATTCAAATTACTAGAAAGAGCTCCTGGAGTAAGCGTAGAAGACATAAAAACAGCTACTGAAGGAAACTTAATAATAGAAGGAGAAATCCCTGAAATGAAGATATAATATGAGTAATAATTTCGTAAGTAAATCAAAAAACACGCTGATATTTCTTAGTGTATTCACTGTGATAGGTATCGCTGTTTTTACATTTTTATTAACTCCTCAGAAGAAACTACCTGTTTACAACCCTATAGACGTAAACCCTGCTTTGGTAGATATTAGCGTCAGAAATATAGAAACTAGTCACAAAATAAAAGATTTCAGTTTAATAGATCAACAAGGAAAAACACTTACTAGTTCGTTTTATGAAGGTAAGATATATATAGCCGATTTCTTTTTTACTCAATGTCAGACTATCTGTCCTATAATGACTACTAATATGAAAATGTTACAAGACTTTTATGCCGATGACGATATTCTGTTTCTTTCTCATTCGGTAACTCCTATAATGGATAGCGTGCCTGTGATAAAAGAATACGCCAAAAGCAAAGGTGCTAATTATAACAAATGGAAAATAACTACAGGAGACAAAAGACATATTTACGATTTAGCACGTAAGTCTTATATGGTGGCTACCGATGAGGGCGACGGAGGTGTACAAGATTTTATTCATACCGAGAACTTTGTTTTGATAGATAAAAACAAGCGAATAAGAGGCTATTATGACGGAACAGACAATGAAGATATGGATAGACTTAAAGTAGATATAGAAATATTAAAAAAAGAAAAAACCAGATAAAAACAAATAATATGGGAATTGTAATAAGTATAATAATAGGATTAGTAGCATTTATACACTGCTATATATTGTGGTTAGAAATGTTTGCATGGAACACCAGAGCTAAGAAAGTATTTAGAGGATTCCCTAAGGAATTATTTAAACCGACCACTCAAATGGCAGCTAACCAAGGCTTGTACAATGGCTTTTTGGCTGCAGGGCTTATATGGACCTTCTTTATAGAGAATAGTGAGTGGAGAGATAATATATCTTTATTCTTTTTGTCTTGTGTGGCTATCGCAGGGGCTTATGGTTCTTACTCTATTTCTAATAAGAGGATATTTTTTATACAAGCTGTACCTGCTATTATAGGTTTTGTATTGATTGTTACTAAGTGTTTTGTGAAGTAAAACGAACTATTTTAGAATTATGATAAAAAAAACACGTTATTTTCTGGAAAGTCATGGTTTCGATGTACTATCGAGACTGTCCGAAAAGATAGGCCTTAGTACTATACATGTAAGGTTGTTTTTTATGTATTTAACTTTTTTTACTTTAGGTCTTCCTTTTGTTCTATATTTACTTATGGCACTTGGCCTTAAAATAAAAGATGCCTTTTATACTAAAAGAAAATCTGTTTTTGATTTGTGATATATAATTAAAATAAGGTTAAGACTATCAAACTAATAATCTGAGTTTTACGAATTATTTTTACTTTCTCAAGACTTCAACCCTAATTATCCTTATATTTACACCGATAACACAAGCTTAATATTAGTTAAATATAAAATTAACCTTTATGTTTGTATTAGTATATAGTTTATATTTAATTTTGAATTGCAATACAACAAAATATGGATAAGAGTAAAATACACATTTTGGTCGTTGATGACGAACCAGATATACTAGAAATAGTATCGTACAACCTTAAAACAGAGGGTTATGTAGTAACCACTACAGACAATGGAATTAAGGCTATAGAATTGGCTAGAAAAATAAATCCTCAACTAATACTACTAGACCTTATGATGCCAGAGATGGACGGTATAGAAACTTGTGAGAAAATAAGAGCAATACCTAGTCTTAACAATATTTTGATATCCTTTTTCACTGCTAGAGGCGAAGATTATTCTCAAGTAGCAGGTTATGAAGCAGGGGCTGATGATTATATAACCAAGCCTATCAAACCAAAAGTTCTGGTTAGTAAAATAAAGGCACTCCTAAGAAGACTCAATAACAATGATAATAGCAATAAAAATGCTGTAGGTAATATAGTTATCAATAGAGATGAGTATCTGATAGAAAAAGATGGAAAAAAACTATTCCTTCCAAAAAAAGAATTCGAATTATTCTCACTACTAGCATCTAACCCCGGCAAAGTATTTAACAGAGACACTATACTTAATACTGTATGGGGTCACGATGTAGTAGTAGGAGGAAGAACTATAGATGTACATATAAGGAAATTAAGGGAAAGGATAGGAGACGATTACTTTTCGACCGTAAAAGGTGTAGGGTATAAATTTGTTGCCAAAAAATGAAATTCAAAAAAACTTATAAATTTGCTTGGTGGTCTTCTATTATAATATCAACTTCATCTTTTACTGTTTTCTCCATAAATAGTCTTTATATAGCTGACTTCGACTGGTACGTAGCTTTTATAGCTGCTTTATCTATATTTGTTATATCTTTTTTTGTGATACAACATAGAGTAGAAAAATTCATATATCAGAGAATAGCTAAAATATACAAAGACAGTTCTTCTTTGGATGTCTCTTTTTTGGATGAAAATAAAATAAGCACAGATATGAAAGCTTTTTCTCAAGAAATGAAAGAATTGGCTATTAATAAATCGCAAGAGATAGAAATATTAAAAATAAAAGAAAACTATAGAAGAGAGTTTTTAGGTAATATTTCTCACGAACTAAAGACTCCTTTATTTACAGTTCAAGGGTATTTACTTACCTTAAAAGAAGGGGCTATAAACGATTTGGACGTGAGAGATAAGTACTTAGAAAGAGCTAGTGATGGTCTAGATCGACTAGTTGATATAGTTAAAGACCTAAATATGATATCTAAGTTGGAATCAGAAGATTTAAAACTAGAAATATCTAATTTTAATAGTATCGATTTAGTTCAGAATGTATTCGATATGCTAGAGATGAAAGCTAAAAAAAGAGATATAACTCTTAGGTTTTCTCAAAACTACGAATACCCTATAATAGTGAGTGCCGACCGAAAGAGAATAGAGCAAGTACTTACTAATCTTGTTATGAATTCCATCAAATACGGAAACATAGGAGGTTCTACTGTAGTATCGCTATTTTCTAACGAAAAAGGAAAAACCTTCATAAATATAAGTGACGACGGAGAGGGAATAAAACCCGAAGACATAACTAGGATATTCGAAAGATTCTATAGAGTCGAAAAAAGCAGAACAAGAGACCAAGGAGGTTCTGGTTTAGGACTTTCTATAGTAAAACATCTATTAGATATTCATAAGGAAAAAATAGAAGTGTACAGCAACCTAGGTAAGGGAACTGAATTTATATTTTCATTAAAAACGGCGACTTAAATTAAAGTCGCCGTTTTCGGTTTTTGCTATAAAGGTTTTATCTCATTAATTACCCATCGATAATCAACTAGTCCATTGATTGACCTTCTTGCGAAGAAACTTCTATCATTCTTTCGTATTCTTCAGGACTTAAATCGTTAAAATAAAAATACGCAGGATTTATTCTTTTACCTTTTTTACGTACTTCATAATGCAAGTGAGACCCTGTAGATGTTCCTGTACTACCTACATATCCTATAACATCACCTCTTTTTATTTTCTGTCTTCTTTTTACTATTATTTTACTCATATGAGCATATAGAGTAGTGTATCCGAAACCATGATCTATGATTACTTGATTACCGTAACCTCTTCTCGATTTTTTTACTTTACTAACCTTCCCGTTACCTGTTGCGTATATCAAAGTTCCTTTTGGTGCAGAAAAATCCATTCCTCCATGAAATTTACGTGTCTTGTAAACAGGATGCATTCTATATCCGAAACCAGAAGCTAAACGTTTAAGTTCCTTGTTGGCTATTGGCTGTATCGCAGGTATGGACTCTAATAAGTTCTTTTTCCCCTTAGCCAATTTTATTATCTCATCAAAAGAAATAGACTGTACATATAGTTGTTTAGACAGTATATCCATCTTTTTAGATGCATCTATTATTATTTTAGAGTTATCAAAACCTTCTAGGTTTTTGTACCTGTTAATACCTCCAAAACCAGCTAGTCTTTGCTCTTTAGGGATAGGATTTGCTTCAAAATAAACTCTATATATATTATTATCTCTTTCTTGTAATTCGGTAAGAACTGTCGATATATTATCTAATTTCTTAGATACAAGACCATAATGGAGTTTTAAATTGGATAATTCTCTTGCTTGATATTTCTCGTTAGATGACTGAATAAACTGACTTAACACAGAAAAACCTAGTATAGATACAAGTAATAAACTAAAAGATATCAACAATCCGTTTATCATTTTAGACTTAAAACTTCTATTAATCTGTTTATAAGATAAAGTTTTTTCATCATAATGAAACTTTACTTTCGCCATAATATTAATTTATTATATTTTTGTTTTTTTAATTATCGTGTTCAACATAATTCAACACGACTGCAAAAATAGTGGTTTTTTTCGAAAACTACTAATAATGACACATATAATGTCTATTTTGCAACAATATAAAAAACGTAAAACTAATTCACACATATAAACTAACTGTATGAAATCAAAGGAGATAAGAGATGTATTTTTGAATTTTTTCGAAAAAAAACAACATAAAATAGTGCCATCAGCACCTATGGTTATGAAAAATGACCCTACGCTTATGTTCGTTAACGCAGGAATGAATCCTTTCAAAGAGTTTTTCTTAGGGCAGAGTAAGGCTAAAGACAAAAGAGTTAGTGATAGTCAAAAGTGCTTAAGAGTATCTGGTAAGCATAACGACTTGGAGGAAGTTGGTATAGACACTTACCACCATACCATGTTCGAGATGCTTGGGAACTGGAGTTTTGGTGATTATTTCAAAAAAGAAGCTATCAATTGGGCATGGGAATTGCTTACCGAAGTTTATAAAATAGATAAAGGTAGTCTTTATGTAACAGTTTTCGAAGGACACAAAGGTGACAATCTTGATTTGGATACCGAAAGTTACGACTTATGGAAAGAATTAATTCCTGAGGACAGAATACTGATGGGTAACAAAAAAGATAATTTCTGGGAAATGGGTGCTCAAGGACCTTGTGGACCTTGCTCCGAAATACATGTTGATATACGTAGCGATGAAGAAAAAGCTAAAACACCAGGAAAAGACTTAGTAAACGAAGATCATCCGCAGGTAGTAGAAATATGGAACTTAGTATTTATGCAGTTTAACCGTAAAGCTAATGGTAGTCTTGAAGACTTACCCGAAAAGCATGTTGACACTGGTATGGGCTTCGAAAGACTAGCCATGGTTATGCAAGGCGTACAGTCTAATTACGATACCGATGTGTTCACTCCTATGATTAGTAAAGTTGCTGACTTAGCAAAAGTAGAATACGGAAAAAACCTAGAAATAGACATTGCCATAAGAGTAATAGTCGATCATGTAAGAGCTGTAGCATTTACTATAGGAGACGGTCAGTTACCTTCTAACAACGGTGCTGGGTACGTTATACGTAGGATATTGCGTAGAGCTGTTAGGTATGCTTTCACTTTTTTAGATATAAAAGAACCTTTTATTTACACTCTTGTAGATATACTTAGCGAGCAAATGGGTGATAATTTCCCTGAAATAAGAAGCCAAAAAACTCTTATTATGAACGTAATAAGAGAAGAAGAGGCTTCATTTCTTAGGACTTTGGATCAAGGGCTTAGTTTGTTAGATAATATAATTTCTGAAAGCAAGGACAAAACCGTTAGTGGTGAAAAAGCTTTTGAATTATATGATACTTTTGGCTTCCCTATAGACCTTACCGCTCTTATATTGAGCGAAAAAGGATTTGAACTAGACGAAGAAGGATTCAAAAAAGAATTAGCCAAACAAAAAGCCAGATCACGTGACGCCGCACAGATAGACACTGACGACTGGGTAGAGCTAATAAAAGATCCTATAGAAGAGTTTATAGGTTACGACTACGCCAAAGCAGACATAAAAATAACAAAATACCGTAAAGTAGTTTCCAAAAAAGACGGAGAGCTCTATCAGTTGGTATTCAATATGACACCTTTTTACCCCGAAGGAGGGGGGCAAGTAGGTGATACTGGCTATATAAAAGGAGAAAACGACGAGTCTATTACTATAATAAACACAAAGAAAGAGAATAATCTTATTTTGCATTTCTCTAAGAAACTGCCTAAAACTGTAGAGCAGAAATTCACTGCTTTTGTAGATGAAAATAAACGTAAAAACACGGCTCGTAACCACACTGCAACTCACTTGCTACACGAAGCATTGAGAGAAGTATTGGGTACACATGTAGAGCAAAAAGGGTCTTTGGTTAACTCTAAATATTTGCGTTTCGATTTCTCTCACTTTGCTAAACTAACTCAAGAAGAATTAGACAAAGTAAGCGACTATGTAAACCAAAATATAGAGAAGAACTTGGCTTTGGAGGAGTTTAGAAACATACCTATGAGCGAGGCTATAGACAAAGGAGCTATGGCGTTGTTTGGTGAAAAATACGGAGACACAGTAAGAGCTATTAAGTTTGGTGATTCTGTAGAACTTTGTGGAGGTATTCACGTAAAAAATACGGCTAGTATATGGCAGTTTAAGATAAAATCGGAAGCAGGTATAGCCGCAGGAATACGTAGAATAGAAGCTATAACAGGCGATGAAGTAAAAGCTTTTTACACTAAGCAGTCAGGTGTTATTTCGGATATAAACGCTAAGCTAAAAAATAGTAAAGACCCTGTGAAGTCTATAGCTAATTTACAAAGTGAAAACTCTGAGCTAAAAAAGCAAATAGACCTTTTGTTAAAAGAAAAAGCTAAGCAAGTAGAAGTAGAGCTTAAAAACAAAATAACTAGCCACAATGGTATAGACTTTATAGTTACAGAGCTTTCTTTGGATAGTGAAAGTATCAAAAACATGAGTTTGAGTCTGACTAAAGATAATTCTAATTTATTTTTGTTTATAGCCTCACAAGACAAAGGAAAAGTAATACTTACTTGTGCTATAGCTAAAGAATTAGTTACCAAAAACGAGTTGAATGCCGGAACTATAGTAAGAGAGATGGGTAAACTGGTACAAGGTGGTGGTGGTGGACAACCTAGCTTTGCTACTGCGGGAGGTAAAAACCCAGCAGGAATACCTGATGCTTTATCTAAAGTTATGGAGTATTTGGGATAGAAATAATAATATTAGAAGGAAAAAAAACAGACAGTTATTAATATCTGTCTGTTTTTTTTATGTAAACCCATCAAATCCACATATTAGTTATATCCACCTATTATTCACCTAATTAATCTATTTTAATATACGACTATACAATTAAAAACAAACTATCTTTAGTGTAAAAACCAGATCTATACTGAGTTATAAAAATAAATATACAACTCATATTATTTTAAAAACATATAACTGTTTTTTAAACTACAGCCATATATCTTTATTCTTATTCAAAAAAAACATCTTAAAACATTACAAACAAGAGTGTTGTAATATTAAAATAAATAACATCAATTTTATACGCTTTGCTCTTGTATAAAACCAATATTGGTTGTACTTTTGCAACCGGCAAGTCCTACACAACTCGCTCCTTTGGAATCCCCCAGGGCGGTAACGCAGCAAGGGTACATGGTTGAGCAGTGTGATGTAGGTAGCTTGCCTTTTTTTATTTCTTTTATTTAAGGAATTCAAAAAAAGTCCTAATTCTATATAGAATTAGGACTTTTTTTTGGTTTAAAAATAAAACCTCCTACTCAATAACATTATTATCATCTAAGAAAATTATTTTCTTAATTTCTCTAACTCTCTGTTTTGAATAGTCTATTAATGCCATATCAGAGTCAAGATTAGTTTTAAGATATATATTATAATATAGTAAAGCTGTGTTTTTATCTTCATAAAAAACATCATAATTTCTAGCTAATATATATAATATTTTAGCCTCTTTTGAATTCTCATAAGCAGCCTGATAAGTCTGTATAGATTGCACATACATACCTTCTTTCTCATAAACTGAAGCTAAACTCATGTAATATTTTGATAATTTACTAGAAACACTACTTTTTATGGCTTTTTTAAAATGCAGAATACTTTTGTCTGGCTCATTTACTTTATCATACGCCATACCTATATAATTATGAATAATTTCAGATTCTTTTTGGGTTTTCAAAAGTTCATTGAATACTGAGATAGCCTTTTCATATTTTTCTATATAGAAATAAGAAAAAGCTAAGAGTTTTAACATATAACTTGATATATCACTCTTATATTCTGACAAATAATTAACTCTATCTACAACCTCTATATATTTTCTTTTCCTATAAGCCGATTTAACCTCACAAACAATCAACTTAACATTAGTTGAATCAAGAGATATCCCTTCTTTTATAAACTCCTCTACTTTAGAAAAAAGCTTTAATTCTTGATAAATCTTAATCAGACATATTATGGTTTCAATATTATTAGGGTTTAATTCATATGACTTCATATAATAAATATGTGATTGAACAATATCTCCTATTTTAAGATTAAGGTCGGCTATTTGCTTAAAATAATAACTATTTATAGAATCTATTTCCACCAAACGTTTATATTTATTTAACGACTCTTGGTAATTACCTTCTTTCAAATAAATAATAGCCATACTATTCATAGCCGAAACATTAATAGAGTCCTGTTCTATTATTTTCATATAAGATTGTTTAGCCTCTTTAAACCTTCCTAATCTATAATTACATGATGCTATTTTTTTAAGATAATCAATATTCAGTTTGTCCGAATAATAACAATCATTCAAGACTTCTATAGCTTTATCAAACTGATATCTAGAGATAAATTCATTTGCTTTTTTACAATAATTTAGAGAATCTTTTTTAGTAAACTTACCTTGTCCGTAAAGACCAAAGACCGTAAATATCAATAAAACCATTGAAACTATCAAGTTTTTTTTATTTATTTCAGAAAACATTAAGTATAAGTTATATTATTTATTTATTTTTCACCTAAAATAATTAAAACAACTGAAATAAACAAATTAAGTTGTTTATTAAACAGGGCAAACTCACACTTTAATACCCAATACTTTCAGTAAATAGTTTACGTCCCAGCCAGCTTTTAGCCTCTTTCCCATTATTCCTTGTTTTTCAGTTTTCTCGTTTTTGAGTAAGTTTAAGGCTGTTTTAAGTAAAAC
>JABSPL010000091.1 GCA_013215105.1 Flavobacteriaceae bacterium | reverse complement strand
TGTTATTAAGCATGTTTTGTATTTTGTTGTTGGTTCTACTAAAATACAATTAAATCAAGGGTTTACCTGAGATTACATGCTTTTTTTTATGCTGAAAAATCAGGTAAACCTTTATTTATTAAGGGTGCGAAACTTGAGTAAGTTCGAATATAATTAGTCAAACATTCGAAAAAGAAAGTAAAAACATTGATTCTCTTAAAGTTTCAATATCTAAAGATAGTATTAAATCTCCTTGGACAATTTCTAAAAAGCTAGAGCTTAACCTTACACAAAGTTCGTTTACTAACTGGAGCTCTGGTGGGCAGAACTATATAGCTGGAATAATAAAGTTCAATATGGCTACTGAATACAAAAAAGATTTAGAATTATGGACTAGTGGTCTTATATGTAACTATGGTTTATCTAAAGAAAACGGAAATATAACAACAAAAACAGAGGATAGATTAGAATTTAACACTTCTTATGGACTTAGAAAAAATAACACTACCAAATGGTATTATATGGCTAAGTTCAGTTTCAAAACTCAATTTTCGAACGGATATGCCTACCCAGATGTAGACAATGCTATATCTGGTTTTTTTGCTCCTGCATATTTATTTTTGGGTTTAGGAACCGAATATACCAACGAGGAGAAGAAGTTTAGGATGTATTTCTCTCCTATCACCGAAAAAGCGACTATAGTCACTAACAATAAATTGTCAGAAATAGGTGCCTTTGGAGTTAGCCCTGGTAAAAATCATAGAACAGAATTTGGTATTTTATTAAACGCAAATACTGAGAACACGATAATGGAAAATGTAACTATGAAGAATGAGATATATCTTTATACAGACTATATTAATAACTTCGGAAATATAGAAATAGACTGGAAACTAGACATTCTTTTTGAAATAAACAAATACATAAAAGCAAGTATACACACCAATATAGTATATAACGACAATGTTAATAATATAGAGATAGACAGTGCTGGTGAAACTGTAGAAACAGGACCTAGACTACAGATGAAGCAGTTAATAGGAATAGGTTTATCTTATAATTTTTAATAAAAAAAGGCAGTAAATTAAAATTTACTGCCTTTTTTTATTATTGTCCGTAAGGATGTATCAAGCTTTGTTTTATTAATAAGTCTCTTACAGGTTTTAGCTTTTCGGCATAAATAACCAAACTATTAACACCTGTCAACAGTCTCGATTGAGTATGAGAAAAACGCCCTTCGGCTTGTGAATTCCAATCATATTCTAAGAAATCACCTACATTTTGTACTATAGCGTGTTGAGGCAACCATAATACATGACTATTTTTACCAGTAATAGAACGCAATATAGACACTGGATAAGTACCACCCCCCGATGCAGAAACACCTACAGCCATAGCAGGTTTGTGAGCCATAGGAAACAAATCTCCATTGGTTCCATAAGCGGTCATCAAAAACATATTTATAAGTGCTGGAGGTACCATACCACCCCATTCTGGAGCTAATATTATAAACCCGTCACTGTTGTTTAGCTTAGTAATAAGTTCTTTTTGTTCTTTAGAAACTTGCTCATTAGACTCTTTTGTACCATAAAAATCGACCAAAAAAGGATATTCTGACAAGTCAACAACATCAAATTTAACATCTTTTATATTACCTGATATATTGTTTTTGATATAATTAGCAAGTTTACCGCTGTTAGAGTCTGCACGTTGGCTTGCTCCTATTATTGTTATATTCATATTATTATGTTTTATTATGATGGTTGTTTTGTTTATTGCTATTGCAAATATAAATTTTAATATCTTTTAAAGTGATGATGTAGGTTAGTAAATTTGGTTTATTCAAAATACCATTAAGTCTTAACACATGAGTAATTCAAAATAAAGCACTGATAAACAAGATTATATTTAAAAAAAGAAGTACCTTCGATTATCTAATTTTTAAAAAAATAAAACATGAAAAAAGTATTTTTATTATTAACAGTATTTCTGTCTCTACAATATCTAGTAGCACAGCAATTTTTAGCTCCGTCCAAAAGATTTTCTAAGACTAAAATTTCTTATATAACTTTGAATGACGACACTATACTAAATGGTAAAGTAGAGAAAATTTACAGAAAGAAAGGGAAAATAACCAAAATAGATATAATAGAGGAAACTTCAGAAGAAATCAGATCTTTGGAAGCAAAAGATATTAAATATATGTATCTGATGCCTAATGGACTAGACAAATTACGTAAAACTCATGATATTACTCATAATGTTAGCAAATGGGGGGATAAAGAACTAAACCCTAACTATATACATGAAGGCTATGTGTGTTTTGAAACTACTGATGTTCAGCTCAAAAAAGGAAAAAAGACACTATTAATGCAATTAATAAATCCGACAACTAGTGGTAATGTCAAAATATATGACGACCCTTGGGCTATCAAATCTTCATCAGGAATAGGAGGTATTACAGTTTCTAGCTCAATACTATCTTATTATATATTAAAAAGCGAAGATAAAGTAGCAACTAGATTAAAAAAGAAACATTATAAAAAGAAATTTGATGATATATGGAATAAATGCGATAAATTGAAATCAGAATATTCTAGAAAAAAATGGAAAAACATTCATGAGCATGTTGCTTTCTATGATAAGTGTCTGTAAACAAAAATATTTAATATTATATAAAAGCCAAACTAATAATTAATTTGGCTTTTTATTGTTTCATATATTATAAAAAAACAAATACTAAAATATTTATATTATACATATAAGAATAGCCTCCTAAACAAAAAATACATTAAATTTGTGCTTCTAAAAAACAATTAATGGAATTACAAACTTATTTACAGTCCAAGGTACAGCAGGCAATACAGAGCATATACGATGTAGAGCTCGAGAAGGTCGATTTTCAGGCTACCAAAAAAGATTTTAAAGGCGATATAACTATAGTTGTATTTCCTATACTGAGGCAAGTAAAAGGTAATCCCGAGGTTATAGGTAAGGCTATAGGTGGGTATTTGAAAGAAAATTCACAGATAGTAAAAGACTATAATACCGTAAAAGGTTTTTTGAATTTGGAAATAGAAGATTCTTACTATACCAATAATTTTGCTTCTATCTATAAAGAAGAAAATTATGGTTTCAAAAAACCAGATGCAGACAAAAAAGGAGTTATGATCGAATATTCGTCACCAAACACCAACAAACCTTTGCATTTGGGGCATATTCGTAACAATTTATTGGGTTATTCTGTAGCTAATATAATAGAAGCTGCGGGTAATAAAGTTTATAAAACTCAAATAATAAACGACAGAGGTATACATATATGTAAAAGCATGATAGCTTGGGAAAAGTTCGGAAATGGAGAAACTCCTGAAAGTACTGGGCTAAAAGGCGATAAGCTAGTTGGTAATTATTATGTGAAATTCGATTCTGAATACAAAAAGCAAATAAAAGCTTTGATGGATTCGGGAAGTAGCGAGGATGAAGCTAAAAAGAATGCTCCATTAATAAAAGAAGCACAAGAAATGCTTTTGAAATGGGAAAAAGGAGATTCTGAAGTTATTGAGCTTTGGAAAACTATGAACCAATGGGTTTATGATGGTTTTAAACAGACTTATGCCAATCTAGGAGTTAGTTTTGACTCTATTTATTACGAAAGTAATACTTATCTGTTAGGTAAAGATATAGTTAACAAAGGACTTAAAGACGGTGTTTTCTTTGCTAAGGAAGACGGATCTGTATGGATAGACCTTACCGACGAAGGTTTAGACGAAAAAATAGTACTACGTTCGGACGGAACATCTGTTTATATGACACAAGATATTGGTACGGCTATAGAGCGTTTCAATGAATATAAAATAGACAAACTAACTTATACTGTAGGAAATGAGCAAGACTACCACTTTAAAGTATTGTTTTTGATACTTTCGAAACTAGGATATTCTTGGGCAGAAAACTTACATCACCTTTCGTATGGTATGGTCGATTTGCCTAGCGGAAAGATGAAATCGAGAGAAGGAACTGTAGTAGATGCTGATGATTTGATGGTAGAAATGACTAATTCGGCAAGAGAAATATCTCAAGAATTAGGCAAGCTAGAAGGTTATGACAACGACGAAAAAGAGAGTTTATATACTACTATAGGTATGGGAGCTTTGAAGTATTATATACTTAAAGTTGATCCTAAGAAGCGTATTTTGTTCGACCCTAAAGAATCTATCGACTTTAACGGAAACACAGGTCCTTTTATACAATATACTCATGCCAGAATAAAATCGATACTTAGGAAAGCCCCTAAATATGATGGCATAGAACTTAACAATGATATAGAAATAAACGAAAAAGAGAAATCGTTAATAAAGCAATTAGCATTATACCCTGAGACCATACAATCTGCGTCTAACAACCAGAGTCCGGCACTTGTTGCTAACTATATTTACGACTTAGTTAAGGCTTATAATTCTTTTTATCAGTCTAGCCCTATATTGGTTTGCGAGGATGATAATCTGAAAACATTGAGACTTCAGCTATCGAGTAAAGTAAGCGATATAATAAAACAGAGTTTAAGACTTTTGGGTATAAATTCGCCAGAAAGAATGTAATATAGTATTTAGTTAAAAAAATAAATAAAATAGTTCCCGTATTTAGACAAAGTCTATAAAATATTATTATTTTTGCGGGTAATAATTAGCAACAAACACAAACTTATTAGATATGAGTGTATTAGTAAATAAAGATTCGAAAGTAATAGTTCAAGGTTTTACTGGTGGTGAGGGAACTTTCCACGCAGGGCAAATGATAGAATACGGAACCAACGTAGTAGGTGGTGTAACTCCAGGAAAAGGAGGGCAAACTCACTTAGATCGCCCAGTATTTAACACAGTTGTAGAGGCTGTACAAAAAGTACAGGCTGACACTACTCTTATATTTGTACCACCAGCATTTGCTGCTGATGCAATAATGGAAGCTGCTGATGCAGGTATAAAAGTTATTATTTGTATTACAGAAGGAATTCCTACTGCTGATATGGTAAAAGTAAAAGCTTATATCTCAGACAAAGCTTGTACTCTTATAGGCCCTAACTGTCCTGGTGTTATGACTCCAGGTGAGGCTAAAGTTGGTATTATGCCAGGTTTCATTTTCAAAAAAGGTAATGTAGGTATAGTTTCTAAATCAGGAACTTTGACTTATGAGGCTGCTGACCAAGTTGTAAAACAAGGTTACGGAATAACTACTGCTATAGGTATAGGTGGTGACCCTATAATAGGAACTACTACCAAAGAGGCTGTAGAATTATTAATGAACGACCCTGAAACTGAACTTATCGTTATGATAGGTGAGATAGGTGGTAACTTAGAAGCTGAGGCTGCTCGTTGGGTAAAAGCTGATGGTAACAGAAAACCTGTAGTTGGTTTTATAGCTGGACAAACTGCTCCTGCTGGTAGAACTATGGGACATGCTGGTGCTATAGTTGGTGGTGACGATGATACTGCACAAGCTAAAATGAGAATTTTGGGCGAAAACGGTATTCACGTTGTTAGCTCTCCTGCTAAAATAGGAGAAATGGTTGCTTCTATATTGAAATAGTAAGTAATACTTTATAAAATATTAAATCATCCATTGCTTTTGTAAAGCAATGGATGATTTTTTTTTGTTTAAGAATAGATATCTATTTATAAAAAGATATCTTTGAATATCTATATAATTTTAAACAAAATATATACTCAATATATAAAAAGACAACAGACTCAAAACAGTATTAGACTCACTAAGACCTCTAATATTGGTTTTGATTTTTTTTATAATTCTTTTAATCAAAAAATAATTGATAAATTTAATTACACTTCCTAGATGTTTTTGTGGTTTGATTCAAAAAAGTACGTGCTATTCGAAAAAGAACAAATAATCTTGGAAAAACCATATTCAGAGCAACTTTCAGATGAAGAAATAGCTGATTTAGTTAATTTTTAAATGCGAAAACACACTGCTATGATAGAAAGTAAAACTGAAGGGTTTAGCAAATCTGAAAAATAAATTATTCCTGATTTGATTAGAAAGTATAAAACACATGTATATAGTAGTTTGGAAATACAAAGTAAAAAAAGAAAACCAGATAGAATTTGAGTTCGAATACGGTAAAGAAGGAACTTGGGTAAAGCTATTTAGGACTTCTGATAATTACAAAGGCTCATCTTTACATAAAAACTCAGGCGATTATATACTTATAGATACTTGGTCAGATAAACAATCGTACGATAATTTTATAAATTTAAATTCAGATAAATATGAGAATTTAAGTTTCAAATTGGAGAAAACATATGATACAGAGGGGGAAATAGGTGGTTTTGATGATGTTTAATAGATTATACTACTTAGGTGCCGTACATTATAATACTCTAAGCCCAGAGCGCTGATATACTAATAGTATCATATAGAGTTAAAGCTCCATAGGAACGACTATCAATTACATTTTGAAATAGTTTTTTTTATTTTTCTAAGTAAAAAACAAAGCAGGCTTCTCATAAAGAAATGCCCGCCTAAAACCTAAACTAATCGGGGGGGTCAATAAACATAAGTTAAATCATAATATTATTGATCAGTTATCGAAAATTCTACTCTACGGTTAAGTCTGTATATATCTTTTAGACAGTCAACATTTCCGTTACAACTATCTTCGTTAAATCTATCTATACCTAAGCCTTTATATCTTATTTTATCTTTATCAATACCTTTATCTATAAGATATTTTATTACCGACAGAGCTCTTTTTTTCGAAAGTTTTAAATTATATTTATCGGTTCCTCGGCTATCTGTATAAGCTAGTATTTCTATGTTTTTATTTTTCTCTTTAACTATAGAAATCACTTTTTCTATTTCTAAAAAATATATTTCCAATACTTTAGAGCTATCAAATTTGAAGTATATATTATCTATTAACTCTTCTGTTACAATGTCCTTTTTAGCTATTATATTTTCTGATTCACTTAAGTTTATAGTAATAATATTCTCTTTTTTATTAGCCATAGTTACTAAACTATCAGTTGTATAAAAGCCGTCTTTTTCTACTTTAATAAAATATTTTTTATACTTTCTATAAAAATAAGTATGCTCAATACCGTTTACTTTAGTATTGTTAGTTTCTATAATACCTCCTCGTGTATTAGAAACTGTAACTATTAGGTTATTTAGTAATTCACCAGTTTTCTTATTTTTAACTATTACTTTTATATTAGTTTTCAGAAACTCTTTTATGGATTCTTTTTCGAGGAAACTATTAATATTATCTATTCCTTTTTCATTATTTGTAAAAAAGCCTAAGCCTTTATAATTTATTGAAAACGCAAAATCATCATTTTTACTATTTATAGGTTTTCCAATATTAAAAAGTTGTAAATCCACATCGTTAAGATCTACATAATAAACATCAAGACCACCGATACCAAAATGCCCATCTGAAGAGAAATACAGCTCATCTTGGGTTGTTATATAAGGAAAAGTTTCTCTTCCTTGAGTATTTATTCTGGTTCCCATATTTTTTGGTTCACCAAACACACCATCGTTTATAGCTACCGAGAATATATCTGCGCCACCTATAGTTCCAGGCATATCGGAAGCGAAATACATAGTTTTTTCATCTTTACTAAGTACAGGGTGAGCGTTAGAATACCCTTTTTTGTTTATAGAAACACTTTCTATATTAACCCATTTTTCATTTACATTGGTTGCTTTATATATTTGAAGTCTTCCTCCTTTTTTATTTTTCTTTGTTCTAAAATCATTACTAGAACGAGTAAAATACATGGTTTTACCATCTTTTGTCACCACGGGACTAGACTCGTGAGAGTTAGAGTTTAACTCTCCTTTTAATAATTTTATATTAGTAAAAGTTTTGTCGTTTTGGTTATAATCAGCTTTATATATATTGAAGAAAGGCTTAGAATCCCAAGCGTTCATCTTATTATTAAACTTTGTGACTAATCTATTTGAGGTAAAATAAAAATCATTACCTCTAGTAAACACTCCATATTCCGAATATTTAGAATTCACTGACAGGTATTGTTTAGAGTATCTACCTGGATCCAAGTTTATAGTCTCTTCGTAGTAGTCTATATATGAGCTATCTTTATTGCTGTTTATTCTTTTTATATATATACTGTAAAACTCATTTGCTTTAGTGTAGTCACCAGTAGTTTTTAATACTTGTGAATATTTCAAGAAGTATTTAGTCTTCATATTGTCTCCCGATAAGTCGTGTAACTGCTTGTAATACTTCATAGATTTGGAATAATCGCCCAAGTAGTAATACGAATCACCTAGTTTTTCTAATAATTCCTCTGAAACATATCCAGAATCTAAAACATCCAAATACCTATCTATGGCAGTACTATACGAATATGAATCGTACTTTTCATTGGCTTTTTTAAGTTTGTTTTTTTGTGCACTAATGTTATTTACCAATAGTACCAATACTAAATTAAATAAAATTTTCTTCATTTTTTTTTATTTTAAAAGAATCTAGGTGATACTTTACCTTTTACTATATTAGATATATCGAATCGTAAAAATATTTCATGAGATCCTGAGTTATTCAAAATGGCATTATTAATATCGTAGGCATAACCTACGGTTAGGCTGTCTGTAATTTTGATACTTGCCAAAAGACTTATAGAATCGTTCAAACGATAAGAGACACCTGTAGTAAACCTATTATCAACCATCATATTTACCGACATATCTACCGACAATGGAGCTCCTTTCACATATTTGATAAGAGCTGCTGGTTTCAACTTAAATTTTCTATTCATATTAAAAACATAACCACCTATAAGGTGATAGTGAGTATTACTAATTTCTATTTTCTTGGTATTATTGGAATAATAGTCATAAGATATCATATTGGGAGAGGATAGTCCTATATACCATTTAGAGCTATACAAGTAAGTTCCTACTCCTAGTTTGGGAGATATCTGCTTAGAGTTACCTTGGAAATACTCATCGTTAGGATTATAAATATTAAGCATATTATAGTCAATATTAAAAAATCCTACACCTGCTTTTAGTCCTAATGACAGAGTTAAATCGTCATTGTTCATTTTAAGTCTATAAGCAAAGTCTACAAAAATAGTAGTCTCTTTAGATGGTCCTATTATATCGTTAACTCCCGACAAACCCATACCTATTTTTTCTCCTAGAGGAGAATTTACAGAAAATGTTTGAGTGTTAGGAGCTCCTTCTAAGCCTACCCACTGACTTCTATATATCGCATTTATACTAGTAAGTCCGCTAGTACCGGCATAAGCAGGATTCACAACTATAGTATTGTACATATACTGAGTATATTGAGAGTCTTGCTGAGCTATAACATTCATATTGACTATAAATATTATTATCATAATTAACCTTAAACTCTTCATAATTATTTATTTAAATATAAAAATCCTGATTTATGTATAATTTCAGAATCGTTTGAATACCTGTAGTTAAGAGAATAAAAATATGTTCCTTTAGGCAAAGTTTCATTGCTTCCTACAGTAATTTTATTGTCAGAATATCCTTTGAACACCTTGTTAGTTTCATTATAGCCATCTATTTCAAACACAGAAACACCCCATCTATTAAATATTTTAAGAGTATTTTCAGGATACTGATCTATGCCCTCTATAAAGAAAAAGTCGTTTACTCCATCATTATTAGGACTCAAAGTATTATAAATAATGATATCACCTTGTAGTATATTTTCTTCACTTATAGTTGCCAAGGTGAATACGCCAAAGTCTGAAACTGGAGCAGTAATAGTATTTTCATCAACAGCTCCTCCTTTATCTACCCATATTTGGTTGCTTTCATCCCACTTTACTATACGTATAGACTCTGGGTCGGCATTTAGTATTTTATCTGCCGAGGTTTGGTTATCCCAACTAAGAGTAAGCATTATATCAGTATTTGCTTGGTCGTTGTTGACTTCCCAATATTCGGTGTCGTTTATAAAATCTATCTGACCCGAAACCGACGAGTGGGGGTATTGGTTATTGCTGTTTTTTAGATGATACTGTGAAGTAATAATATTCATAATATCGGTAGAAGCAGATATTTTAGCTACTCTATAATATCCTTTGTCGCCTATAGGAAATTCGAATTCACTGTTTCCTTGTTTTATAACCAAACCATTCACATGGCTATTGTCACTGGCAGAACTATGATTCGCATTTATTTCGAATACTATATTACCTCCAAAGTCTCGATTGTTAAGTATACCTTGTTTGAATATAGCTTCATTAGAAATACTTATATCACTGTATAGTTCAGATTTAGAATTATCGAACAAAACATTATAAAATTCACTAATACCAATGCCTGATATCTGTTGAGTATCACTACCTACAAATCTCAATAATGTATTATCATCGGGCAGTGAATAAGTAAGAGTACCATTGTTAATTATGTTTTTATAAATATAAATATCCCCGTCATTGACTATAACTCCATTACTGTAGTTATTAACCTCCTCTTTTAATCCTAATATAGTGCCTTGCTTAACGCTAAACTCTCCTTTATTGCTAATCTGAGAGAAACCCATATTAGTAATAAACAATAGAATTATTAATATTGAATTTTTCATGTTCTTTTACCTATTTTAATATCTTTGTCATTAATAATAACTCCATTTCTGTAGTTATTAATCTCCTCTTTTAATCTCAATACAGTGCTTACTTAACGCTAAGTTCTCCTTTGTTACTTGTCTGCGATAAAGCAACACCAACTGTAAACGATACAGCTATTAATATTATACTTCTTATTCTAATCATTTCTATAATTTTTAAAAATATAATATTATAAGCCTAAAGCTTTTTCTATTTTAGACAAACGATCTTTGAGCTTCTTTATCTCCAAATCCTTAGCATCTAATTGCTTTTGTTGCTCTATAGTATGCAAATACAATTCCTCTATTTTCTCTAAATTTATCTCTGTAGAGCGGTTAAGTACTATACCTCCAGCTTCTTGCACTTGTTTGGCCGAAGGAACTCCCGGTAAGTGATTATTATCTCTAGTGAAACTCTCTATATCACCAAGACTCATCATTTTATACGATGGATTCAAGATTGATTTACCTGAATAATATTTTTCAAACACATAATCTGGAGTTATAGAGCCCGTAGCCAAAATATTACCTGCTACATGTAACTTTTGAGTTGGGTTAGCTACTCCTATACCTATATTACCTGTACTTAATGTAGTACCTGTTCCGTTAACACCTGTTCCAAATATAATATTACCTATATTTAATTGATTGCTAACAGCAGTGGACATAGACTCTCCATTTAGTCTAAATATATCTATATTAGTTCCTATAGTTATATTACTAAAATCATTAAACCCTGCATTTGCAGATGATTTATATCCTATAGATATATTGCTATCTCCATTGTAGTTACCCAAAAGAGACTCAGCTCCTATAGCTACATTATTACTTCCATTTGTACTAGTTTCGTTAGCTTTATATCCTAAAGCAACATTCTTATTTCCTGTATAATTAGATCTAAGAGCACTATTTCCTATAGCTACATTTTCATCTCCTTCGGTAGAAAAGCCACTACCTGTATATCCTCCCTTTAAAGTATTAGAACCTATAGCTACATTGTTATTCGCATCTGTTGCATTTAACATAGATGATTTCCCTATAGCTATATTGTCTGTACCTATACCCAACGAAGTTCCATTACTACCTATTCCCGCATCAGAGGTAAGGTGATTGTCTCCTACCATTCTCATATCAGCAATACCGCCTCCCGATGCTGGTGTAGTCCATGACAAAACTCCAGAACCATCTGTAGTCAATACTTGAGCAGCCTCACCATCGTCAGCAGGAAGAGTCAAAGAATAATCAGTTGTTATATCCGTAGGTGATTTTATAGTAACCGTATTACTACTATCATTATCATTTAATATAAGTCCTGAATCTCCTGTTGTTGAACTACTAAGAGTTAATGCTCCGTTAAGAGTAGTATTTCCACTTTTTAAAATCACTAAGGCATCGCTTTTTGTAGTAGCATTTCCGTTACCTATAGTAAACAATCGGTCTGTACTATATAATTTATTAGTACTATCGTAACCATCACCACTGTTATCTGTATCGGACAGAGTATAACCAGTGTTAAAAAATCCTATAGTA
>JABSPL010000090.1 GCA_013215105.1 Flavobacteriaceae bacterium | reverse complement strand
TGTTATTAAGCATGTTTTGTATTTTGTTGTTGGTTCTACTAAAATACAATTAAATCAAGGGTTTACCTGAGATTACATGCTTTTTTTTATGCTGAAAAATCAGGTAAACCTTTATTTATTAAGGGTGCGAAACTTGAGTAATGCTATTAAGTTCGAGAACCAAATTGGAGACTTAATTACACCATTAATTCTCTTTCCGTATAAGGAAGTTACTAAGAATAATACATTGATGATGAGAAGTAAAGTGAAAACAAAAACTTCTGACCAATCGTGTGCAACTTGTTGTGAATATAATATGAGTGTTGTATTTATCAAGGTTATGAAGACAAGCCATAAAGGAGCAAAATTTGAAATTAAAACCCAAATAGTAATAAACATTGTCCATCCTAGAAAAAAATCATAAGCATTAGCTCCTGTTTGATAAATTTGTCCAAAAACGGCAAATAAAACACCTACTAATATTGATGCACCAGTAAGTAAAATATTTTTCACATCTAAACTTAATTTAGAGAATAGTATTATCAGAGTTGAAATAATGATTAAACCTTCGATTAATCCAATTTTAACGAATTTATGTAAGCCAGCCCAATTGTAAGCAAAGAAGAAAATAATTCCAGCAGTTGTAAAGCCTATACCCAAACTGATAAAAAAAAGCTTAAGGAATTTACTCCAAGAATCTTTATTACTGTAAATGTTCTTTTTAAGAATATTGTCAATGCTCTTTTCAGACCAATTACTGTGTCTAGAGATTATTTGAATGTCTTCTCTTTCAATATTTGTCATTCAGTCTTTTTTTTAATTTTGCCTATAACGGCTTATGTAAACGTAGTTAAGTATTTAAAGTCACTTGCCTTTCAATTTCTAACTAAATTTTGTTCAAATATACAAACTTTAAATTAAGCACAAAACCCAGCACCGCCACCTGGGTGAGTTAAATATTCTTTTTCGTTCAATTCTCTTTTAAACCAAGATAAACAAATTTTTCATTGGGCTGTGATTTTGTTTTAGGATGTTTAAAGGTTGAATTCTGAGGTGTTAAAATTGAATTATCTAAGAAAAAAGAGATAATTACTTCATCTCCTTTTCTAAAAATCTCAAAATTTCAGTATATTTTCAATTTCAATGAATGACTTTTCAGATATTGGATAAATATGATTGATAATTTCTTTTACCTTTTCTATATTTTTATTCATTTTCTTTCGTTTTTCTAATTAGTTATAGTTTCCATAAATACATTTTAATAGTATAATTTCCTTGCTAAAGCAATCATATTACCCTTCTTTTCTTATTTCCTCTAACTTGTCAATTATAGATGATATTTCTTTTTCATAATTTCTAATTCCTACTTTTCTTAGTTTAACGAAAACTATAAAAATAACTACTGTAGAAAGATGAAACAATATTCTGTAAAAAACATCTAATTGTTCAGATGCTCCCCAAAACCCAATATTTAAAGCTATAATAATTAAGACTACAAATACAAATGAATAAATTTTAGGAATAAGTAGTTTCTTTCTCAAGTATTTAATTTGGCTTTCAATAAATTGATTAGTATTTTTATTGTCATAATTAATTTTATTTCCGAAAAGAGGAACAAGGACAAATAAAAACCCAATAAGCACTAATCCAAACGATATATAATTATATATATTTAGAGACAGATGAGTAAACATAGAGTAAAAAACAAAAACCAAAACAAATAAGAAAAAGAGTCTTTGAAATTTAGTGATTCTTTCTATTTTATGTAATTTATTTGCTAACTCATCAATATTGATATTACTTGCTTTTTGTTGACTCCACAGATCTTCCCAATTATTCATTTCATTTTTCATAACTATTCATTTTTTTAGTTAAGGTCTTTTTAATTCTATTTATTCTTACGCCTACATTAGATATATTCATCCCAACGATTTCGGATATTTCAGAATAACTGTTTTTTTCTAACAATAAACTTATGATTATTCTATCTTTTTCCTTCATACTTGATATTGCCTTATACAATTTCATAATATTCTCGTCAGAATAAATACTATCGTTATTATCATTGATAAATGCTATGTTTTCAATTTCTAATTGATTGATTTTCTTATTTAATTTCGTTCGTTTGCTTACAAATAAAATGGCCGTATTTGTTGCAATTCTATAAATCCAAGTGTTTATATTACTTTCATTTCTAAAGCTTAATAAATTATTCCAAACCTTTATATATACCTCTTGAAACAAATCATCAGCATCCATTTTGTTACCCGTAAACCCCAAACAAAGTCTGTATATTTTGTCTTTTGATTGTTCGTGTATTTTCTTAAACTTTACTTTTTTATTAGTCATTTGGCAAATTACATTCTATTTAATTAGCTTGTTGAAGAAGGTTTTCTTGGTTTAATCATCTTTAATAATCCAATGATCATAATTCCAAATGCTATTCCAGTCGCTCCACCATAAATCAAATCTGATACTTGTACAAAATGAAATGTAATTTGTAAAGCAGATATTAATAATAATCCACCGAAAATCATTTTCTTTAAATTTCTTTTTTCCATTTTTTTCTTTTAAAAATTAGTGTCTTACTCTTTAGATTGGTTTATGTGAAATTTATTACACTTTTTTGTAGATTATTTTTTCTGAATTCATAGTTTCTTAGGATTGCACCTAAATTATAGAAATGTAAATTATTTATCAGAAGCCAAATATATCATATTTACTTATATTTTTAAGTGAAAACAAGTATAAAACCTTAAGTATTTGCGGAAAACAAATTAATGAGTGAGGCTTAATGTCAATATAAAGATGAGTATATTAGTATGTGTTTGCATATACAGGCTAATGTCTTAATCCCACCTGCAGGTGTGAGGGTATTAGAGTGGGGTGTAGTGCTTTACCATAATGTTTAATAAAAAAACATCCATTGCATCATTAAGATACAATGGATATTGTAATATCTGTAAACAGATTATTTGTAAATTATATTTATCTATTGAACATCATTCAAAAGGCCAGTATCATCTCCCACGCCTACAAGAGTAGGACGTGCGGCTCCTGCTTTCATTTCCCATATATTCCCTCCAGGGTCAGTCAAACTCAAATAGTAACCTATTATGTTTAGACTAGCATCAGCAGAATTTTGGTTGTCCATCATATCACTTATACTTGTACCGTCTTCACTGTCAGAGGTAGAGCCCGTTGAAGTAGTCATGCTAGTATTGTGATAAATAATAGAAACTATACTTTCAATAGAACCTGCCATTACTATAGCTTCTTCTGAAAGACCTACTACTTTACCCAAAAGTGTATCACCCGACACATTATTGTTAAAAGCTATAGAGTTTTCCAATTTGGCACCAGACATCTTACCTATCAAACCACCAGTATTGCCTCCTCCTGTTACATCTCCTGTAGCATATGAGTTTATAACGTATGTGTTTTCACCAATCGTACCTATCAAGCCACCAGTATCACCTCCTCCTGTTACATTTCCTGTAGCATATGAGTTTGAGACGCTCGGAGTATCAACGTCTATGGATGTACTTGCACGACCTATCAAGCCTCCAGTGCTATCTCCATTACCGTTAACAGTTGCTGCCGAATACGAGTTGTTTACAGTTCCATTAAATGAGCCAATTAAGCCACCTGTACGTCTATCACCACCAGTAATAGTTCCTTCAGAATAAGAATTGTTTACCGATGAAGAGATGAGTCTTCCTGCCATGCCTCCAGCATAATCACCAGTACTACTAATAGTTCCTTTTACATATGAGTCATATATGTATAAGCCATTAGCATCACCCACTAAGCCTCCTACATAACTGTTGCCAGTTATATCACAATCAATCAAGCCTAAGTCTCTTATTGGGTTAAGAGCGTTGATTATTACTCCAAACAGGCCTACATTATCAGCCATATCTCTATTTATATATAAGTTAGATATTGCTTTCTTATTCCCATTCAAATCACCTGTAAATGGAGCAGATCTATTTCCTACAGGCATAAAACCTTCTGGCCCCATATAGGTAGAATCTCCATTTCTATAATCCGAATTATTATTAAAGTCTAAATTTTTCATAAGCACATACGAGGCAGATAAACCATCTTTCATAGCCTGCAAATCTTCCATTTTCCATATACCTATATGTGTACCTGTTTCGTCCAAAACCCATTGGTCGTTTATTAATTTAACTTTACTTCCTTGTTCAGGATCGGCTATAGTTACCAGTACAGTATAGTTCTTATGGGTGTTACCATCTTGCGATGTTACGGTAAATACCTGTGGTTCTCCTGAGACGAAAGCTGTTTCGTTCGGCTTAGGTTCTATAGTTGCATCATCGCTTATTTCTATAGTAGCTTTATCGCTTTCTATTACAGAGTCGTAAGGCAAGTCTATAAATATAACATCAGCTATGGTTTCTGTGTCCCCTTTATAAGTAAAACTGGTCATTAATGCCTCTGTATTACCTAGTACGGTTACCTTTATAGTATAGTTTTTTGTAGTGCTACCTTCTTGCGATGTTACGGTAAATACCTGTGGCTCTCCTGAGACGAAAGCTGTTTCATCCGGATTAGGTTCTATGGTTGCATCATCGCTAATTGTTATAGTAGCTTTGGCGTCTCCAATTATAGAGCCGTAAGGCAAGTCTATATTTATAGCATCAGCTACATCTATTGTCTCTTCCAAATAAGAGAAGGTTTTAATTAGAGCCTCTTCATTATCTAGGACAGTTACCGTAACGATAAACACTTCTTTTATTGAAGTGTCTTCAGCTGTTACAGTAAACACTTGGGGCTCTCCCGATACAAACACTACAGTTGCAGGGTCTGGCTCTATGGTAGCTCCTTCACTAATAGTTACAGTCGCATTAGCCTCTGATATATCAGTGCCATAAGGCAAGTTTATATTCAAACTACGATCTAAGTTTACTGTTACATTAGCACCCAAATAATCAAATTTGGTTATCAGAGCCTTCACACTCTTGTTTAACTCTTCTTTATCATCACAATTTAGTAGTGATAACCCTAATACAGCTACTAAGGCTATATTTAAAAATTTCCTCATTTTTCTTGTTTTTAATTGTTTTTTTAATCCAACATCATTATTGTTATAGATAAACTATAAAACCCATGTCAAATTTAACTTTTATTTTAAAAATAAAAAAACATATATAAAGTTAATTGCATATGGAAACGTATATTTATAAGTAAATTACATAATAAGATATAATATTGATTGTAAATGATTAAAAACCTTATAAAATAAAGATGCAATCATCATAGTGTAACTAATCATGGTTAATTTATGTTTCAACATCCTATTTGAATA
>JABSPL010000009.1 GCA_013215105.1 Flavobacteriaceae bacterium | reverse complement strand
TAATATTTGCAGGTTAAGTATTGTTTTCAACTATGTAAGTTTAATTAATTATCCTTTAATTTACAATAATTAACACTAAAAGCCTAGTTTTTAATTACATAATAATACTTAAACACTCTTTAATAGTGTGAGTTTGCCCTGGTTTATTAAATATATTAAAAGCTAAATTGCGGTTTCAATTTAACACCAAAAACCAACAATGACCAAACACATTACTAGAATATTAACTGCAACTATATTGTTAATTATTTTATCCGTTAGCAAAACAAATGCTCAAGAAAACAAGAATATATTTATAGGAGGAGACATAAGCTATATAACTAAAGAGACTAATATAGGAGGTTCTGAATATAAGGGAGACACCGAGACTAATTTAAACTTAAACGCTTCTATTGGTAAATTTATAAATGATAAGATAGCTCTAGGGATATCTCTAGGATATAGCTATCAGGAAAAGTGGATACAATTTTACGATAATTATGATAGTTACGACTATTTTAAATTAGAATTTAAATCTATCAGTATTAATCCATTCATAAGAACTCACAAAGACATCAGTGAAAAGCTAATAATATATACAGAAGGAGGTTTTATTTTAGATTTGGAAATAAATGAAGATAAAACCTCTAATGAAAAGTCCAATTCATATAGAATATACGGTAAAACTGGACTTTTATACTTCATCTCTTCCAAAATAAGTTTAGAAATAAATTTACTTAGCCTGACATATAGCAAATCTGAAATTAAAAACATAGATCACAACAGTAAAGCTTTATACATCAGAAGCGGTATATCATCACCTACAATAGGTGTAAAATGGTATTTATAAAATAAAAAAAGCCGTTTACATAACGTGAACGGCTTTTTTTAATGTTACATATATTACTCATATAATTAATACAAGTATTATAAGTAATAGTCCCTATCCATTTCGAAAGCTTCGAATTAAACTTAAATCCCGACAAGTTTTCATATACTTTTATATAAATGTCTTGAGACAAGTCTTTTATATCTTCATTATTGTCTATCATTTTATGAATCATATGCAGCACCAACCCTTGGGTTTGGCTTATGATAGTCCTAAAAGCGACGGGATCACCTTTTAGTACTTTTTTGACCAAACTTCTATCTGTAGACTTAGTGATATTTATTATTTCTCAAATATATAATATTAGACAGAGTAGTTTCTAAAGTGTTACGTTTTATTGAATTTATTTATACTTTCCTTAATTTTAAACTATAACCAAATTACAATCTCAATAAAACATCTATTTATAAGATTATTTAATTATTAATAGCTGTATTTTATATATATTTGAAGCTATATAACTAAAACATTTATTATGAAAACAAAATTATCATTAATTACTCTTTTAATATGTAGTATTTTTACCGCATTTTCACAAATAACTTTACCTAGGGCTAGTCCTTCGGCAGAGATCAACCAAACCGTAGGTATTACAGAGTTCAATGTAAAATACTCTAGACCTTCAGTAAAAGGGCGTGTAATATTTGGAGATTTAGTACCTCTTGATCAAGTATGGAGAACTGGTGCTAACGAAAACACAACATTCACCTCTAACACTTCATTTACTATAGACGGAAAAAATCTAAAAGCAGGAACTTACAGTATATACACAGTACCTAAAGAAGGAAGTTGTGATATAATACTTTATACCGATACACAAAACTGGGGAACACCCAGAAAATGGGATAATTCAAAGGAGGCTGTAAGGATAAACGTAGCTCTAAAAGAAGTATCTAAAAATGAACTTCTGACTTTTTCTTTCTCTAATATAAAATCAGACACAGCGTCTATGAATATAATATGGGATACTTATAAAATAAGTATGGATATAACTGTGCCTACAGACGAAATTGTACTAGCAAGTATTGATAATGTAATGAAAGGTTCACCTTCAAAATCTGAATTTGTAACTGCTGCCAAATATTATTTTTCTATAGACAAAAACATAGATAAATCTCTGGAGTGGATGACAAAAGGAATGGATGACTCTAAAGATCAATATTGGTTAATGCACGACAATGCTTTGATGCTATCGAAAGCAGGAGAGATAAAAAAAGCTAAAAAAATGGCTAAAAAATCTTTAAAACTAGCAAAAAAAGCTGAAAACAAAACTTATATTCAGAAAAACGAAAGTGTTCTTGATGAGTGGAACAAATAAGTTTTACTGATAATATAACCAAAAAAAAAGCCGTTCACATAACATGAACGGCTTTTTTTAATAATATGATAAAAGTAAATTATCCTATTGCAACTCTTTTGAAGCCAACTATAGTAATATCTTTACCTAATGTCTGAGCATATTTTGCAACAGTCATTTTGTTATCTTTGATGAAAGCTTGGTTTACCAAAGTATTTTCTTTGAAGAATTTCTTTACTTTACCAATAACTATTTTTTCGATCATAGCCTCTGGCTTACCTTCTTGACGAAGTAAGTCTTTAGCTATTTCCTCTTCTTTAGCTATAGCCTCAGTCGAAATAGAAGTTTCATCTAAAGCAACAGGATTCATAGCTGCAGCTTGCATAGCGATGTCTCTTGAGACAACATCTGCACCTTCTACAGCCGCAGAAAGACCTACCAAAGTAGATATTCCGTTACCGTTGTGTATATAAGAACCTACAAAAGCAGCTTCTAATACCTCAAACGATTTAAGCTCTATTTTCTCTCCTATTACTCCAGTTTGCTCTATCATCTTTTCAGCTATAGTCATCCCTTCGAAATCAGCAGCTAATAATTCTTCTTTAGTACTAACTTCCAACGCTATAGTAGCTACTTTGGTTGCCATTTCAACAAAAGAATCGTTTTTCGCAACAAAATCAGTTTCACAACCCAAAAGTATAGAAATACCTTTAGTTTTAGCTTCGTTTACTAAAGCAATAGAAGCTCCTTCACTAGAATCTCTATCAGCTCTTTTACCTGCTATTTTTTGTCCTTTTTTTCTTAAGACATCTATTGCTTTGTCAAAATCACCTTCTGCTTCAGTTAACGAATTTTTACAATCCATCATACCAGCTCCAGTCAACTCTCTTAGTTTTTTAACGTCAGATGCAGTTATTTTTGCCATATCTTTATTTTTTGAAATACCTATCTACTCCTGTTATAGGTGTAGATAGGTGTATTATTTTGTTTTGTTGTAAATACTATTTTTCAGTAGCTGAATCAGCTGCTTCTTTGCTCGATTTTCTTTCAGAAAGTCCTTCAGCAACACTAGCTGCTACATGACTCATAACTATTTCGATAGACTTAGACGCATCGTCGTTAGACGGTATAGTATAAGATATATTAGTAGGGTCAGAGTTAGTATCAACCATAGCAAAAATTGGTATATTAAGCTTTAAAGCTTCTTTTACTGCAGTATGCTCTTTCATTATATCAACTACAAACAAAGCTCCAGGAAGTCTTGTCATTTCTGACATTGACCCTAAGTTTTTTTCTAACTTAGCTCTCAAACGGTTTATTTGTAATTTTTCTCTTTTAGATAAAGCGTCAAAAGAACCATCTTTTTTCATTCTATCAATAGTACTCATCTTCTTAACAGCCTTACGGATAGTTTGGAAGTTAGTAAGCATTCCTCCAGGCCATCTTTCTGTAATATAAGGCATATTAACAGATTTAGCTTTTTCAGAAACGATATCTTTTGCTTGCTTTTTAGTTGCAACAAAAAGTATTTTCTTACCTGATTGAGCTATTTTTGCCAAAGCAGCACCTGCTTCTTCCATTTTAGCTCTAGTTTTATAAAGGTTGATGATGTGAACACCCTCACGTTCTTTATAAATGTACGGAGCCATATTAGGGTTCCATTTTCTTGTTAAGTGACCGTGGTGTACACCTGCAGTCAATAATTCTTTAATTTCTATTTTTGCCATTGTAATAAATGTTTACGTTCCGTTTTGTATAAGCAATAAGAAAGTAGCGACTAGTCGGTCTCCCCTATTTAGATGCTAAACATGAATAATTAAATTCTACGACAACTATTGTTATAAATAATAATATATAGTCTCTAATTAAAGAGACTATATATTTTCTTGTTCTGGAAAGATTAACGTTTCGAGAATTGGAATTTCTTACGTGCTTTCTTCTGACCAAATTTCTTACGTTCAACCATTCTTGGGTCTCTTGTAAGTAATCCTTCTGGTTTAAGTATAGCTCTGTTTTCAGAATCCATTACGTCCATAGCTCTACTTATAGCCAAACGAACAGCTTCAGCTTGTCCTGTTACTCCTCCACCAAAAACATTAACTTTAATGTCAAATGCTTCTAAGTTGTCAGTTAACATCAACGGTTGCTTTACTTTGTATTGCAACGTAGATGTACAAAAGTAATCTTCTAAAGTTCTTTTGTTTACAGTTATTACACCAGTACCTTCTGAAAGATATATACGTGCTACTGCTTTTTTTCTTCTACCTATTTTATGAATAGTATCCATGATATTAAAGGGCTTTTGGTTCGAATTTCACTGGCTTTTGTGCTCCTTTGTCATGTTCTGCTCCTGCAAAAACATACAAATTTCTGTATAAGGCACTACCTAATTTATTCTTAGGTAACATTCCTTTTACTGCTTTTTCCACCAAACGAATTGGATCTTTACCGAATAACTCAGTTGCAGTTAATGATCTTTGCCCTCCAGGATAACCTGTATGACGTATGTAAGATTTTTGTTCCCATTTCTTACCAGAAAGAGTCAATTTACTTGCATTGATTACTACTACATTGTCTCCACAATCAACATGGGGAGTAAAATTTGCCTTATGCTTTCCTCTAATTAGCTTTGCTATTTCAGAAGCTATACGACCTAATGGCTGACCGTCCGCATCAACTACTAACCATTGTTTGTCAACGGTGTTCTTGTTAGCCGATACTGTTTTGTAACTTAATGTATCCACACTTTAGTTTTTGTTTATTAATAATTTACGTTTGTCTTAAAAAAGACGGTGCAAATGTAGTAATTATTATTTTATAAAATGTTCTTTTATTTTTGTTTTTTATAAAGTTATATTCCCTCTGATACTGAAGATGTTCTAGTCTTCATTACATTTTACAAATCAAGTTAAAAACTAACCTTTTGAAATATTAAAATACAGTCTCCTTTAGTTAAACATTTGTAAAAAACACATAAAAACACATCCTATATCATGTAAATTATAAAACACTCATTATCAGTAATAAAAAAACTAAAAACCATGTTGTATAAGTATTTTTTTATATATCTTTATATAAAAAAAGCAAATGAAAATAAATATTAAAAATATAGTTATCAAACTATTAGTACTCCCCCTACTGTTTACAGGGATAACGTCAGCTCAAAACAAAGTATCAGCTCCTTATGGAACAGAAATAGCCTACCAAGACACATATAAAGTTAGTTCTTTTATGAAATTAAAAAAGATAAAAAACAAAAAAACACCATACTTCAATACTAAATACGACAGAACCAAAGTTTATCTGAAGCTAGGTATATCGACTAATAAACCCGATTATAATAGTTATATAACTGAAAACAAATCAGGCAATAGTTTTTCTTTTGACTTAGGAGTCTCTGTAGATGAAAAAATAAACCATAATTTGTTTTTTAATTACGAACTTATTTTTGAAAAGAAATTTTTAAGTCTACAAAACGACGATACTAATTCTAGTTACGATATTATGTCTATAAAAATACCCGCAACCATAAACTTTGCATTTAACCAAAGTTTATTTATCTACACAGGAGCATATGTTCTTAAACCAATTTCAGCAAAAGAGCATAACGGAATCTCTTTTACCGAAGAAGATAAAGTAGGTGTAAAAGGAGGTATCTCCGAAATAGATTATGGTATGAAAATAGGTTTAGGGTATACTAAAAACCTAAATTCCTATCAAATATATTATGACCACGGAATGCGGAACATATCTCTAAAAGAGAGTACTTTTCTATATACTCGTTCGATTGGATTATCTGCCAAATGTCAATTGTAAAGTTATCTTCGACCTCTTTGTCCTGAAGTTTTAGATTCACCTTTTTTATTGCCTTCACTCTTAGGTTTTACTAACAACTCTTCTTTGGCAGTATCTAAATCAAAAGACTCTTCCAAGTCCCAATTTTCACGAACCGATATCGTTTTAGGGAATATAAATATCTTTTCGGGCTGTTCTTTTCTAAGGAAATTACCAGTGTCCCATATTTTGTTTCTATTAGAGTCTATAGTTATTTTTATAGTATAATCTCCAGGGGTCAAGTCTTTGTATTCAATAGTCTTATTTTCTTCTATCCATTTCTCTATTATAGTTATGTTTTTACTATCTCTTAATTCTACTATAACAGGGTATTTATCTTCTGAAGACAATTTCAACCTTATAATACCCAATTTAGTTTCAGCCAATACGTTCAAACCACAAGCTAAAGTATCATTAGTCGATTCGTAAAAATCGGTTATAGCCCCAGGTAATAATTCAAACTTATATTTAGAATCATACTCTTTTTCGAAGTCCAAATACACAAAATCTTTATTTTCGGAAACACTAGCTTTATAGGATACAGGAATACTATCTTTTACCAAAGAAATAAAAGCCGTATCTATATAACTAATAGGTCTATTTGTATGTATTTTAAATCTTTTAAACATAGGAATACTCCCCGAATGACTCTTTTTGATAACCATAGAATCTTTGAGAGTTGTCCTAAGTCTTACTGTTAAAGTATCTATATAATCGTCTTTAGAAGCTATGAATAGTAGCGAATCTATATCTTTAGAATGAGTAAACCAAAAATTCAAACTATCTTTATCTACCTCTGGTATAAACGAATATTTGATGCTGTCAGGTACTTTTGTAAGCAATCTAATATCTAATCCTTCAGGCTTACCTTCGTAAGGAAATATTATTTTACCCTGAACCGATTCTGTAGGTCTTAACATTTTAAAATCTAAAACCTCTTTGAATATTTTTATATTATATATAGTATCAGCGGGAATGGTTATCTCATTTTTCAGAAAACCTATTTTATCACTCTTAGGAGCAAACAGGTAATCGTTTGTTTTCTCTTTTATAGTAACCATAAAATACTTACCTGCTCTTATATTAGTTATTTTAAAATAAGTAGAATCTAAAGTATTTGCTATATATCTTGGTTTTTCTTTATAAACAATAGAGTCATAAAATCCTTCATAAGGATACAACATTACAGTAGTGTTTTTTTGCATATCCATCATAAGTGCATCTTTGATATTACCCTCTACTGTTAGAGAGTCTATATAGTCTCCAGTAGAAAAAATATATTTGAAATTCTTAAAAGGATTACTCTCATTGTTATCAACTATACTGTTCCCGAAGTTAAAATTGTAAGTAGTATTTTCGTGTAAAGTATCCTTTAGTTCTATGGTTATATATTTACTAGGGTAACCCAAAGGACTAAGTTTTGCAGGGTATTTCAAAGGAGGAGAAACAACTAACTGTTCGTTCACTTTGTTGAACTTCACATATTCGTCAAAGTATATTTTTATCTTTTGAATTTTGAAATTAACACTTTCATTTACCGGTTTTGACATAAGTAAAACAGGTGGTGTTTCATCTTTTTCTCCCCCTGTAGGCCTGCCTTGTTTGGCACAACTTATGAGCAAAGTAATAATCAAAAAAGTGTAAAAATATTTCATAATAATGTATTGTTAGTATTGCTCTAATTCTATTTACCGAATATATCAGTAGCGTTTTGTGTTGTTATTTTGGCTATTTCCTCTAGAGGAAGATCATATATAAAAGACAGCTTTTCGGCTATAAGCTGCACATAACTACTTTCGTTTCTCTTGCCTCTGAACGGGCTAGGAGCCAAATAAGGAGCATCGGTTTCAAGTACTATTTCACTCAAAGGAATTTGATCTAGAAATTTATCTATTTTTCCGTTTTTAAAAGTTACAACACCTCCTATTCCTAATTTCAAATTATAACTAATCGCTAGGTTAGCTTGCTCTAGAGTCCCTGTAAAACAATGAAAGACTCCGTATAAATCATCGCCTTTATGCTCTTCCAAAACTTCAAAAACTTCATCAAAAGCCTCTCTACAATGTATAGCTATTGGTAATTTATACTTCTTGGCAAGTAATATTTGCTGTACAAAAGCATCTCTTTGTTGCTCTATATATTGCTTGTCCCAATACAAATCCATGCCTATTTCTCCTATAGCACAGAACTCTCTTTTGGCTAATAAATCTTCTATTATACTTAATTCTTTTTTATAATCGTCCTTAGCATGAGTAGGGTGAAGACCTGTCATAAGCCTCATACTATCGGGGAATTGTTTTTCTAAAGCAAACATAGCTTCGTTCTGACTACTGTCAATTGCTGGTATATAAAAAGTTTCTATTCCGCTATCTAAAGCTCTTTGGACTACCTCTGCTCTATCATCATCGAACTGATCAGAATAGAGGTGTGTATGTGTATCTACTAATTTCATATGGCGAAAATACAAATTTTAGTTATAGTTTTTGATTCATCAATCTTTTAATCTCATTTAGCTTCATAAGTGCCTCGATAGGAGTAAGAGTGTCTATATTAATACTATCAATCTCGTCTCTAATAGTTTCTAACATAGGATCATCCAGATTAAACAAGCTGAGTTGAACCTCCTCTCTTGAAGATATTTCATCCATTTTTTTGTTCAAATCTTTTGACGAATCCTTGTTTTCTTCTAATTCTTTAAGCATTCTGGCAGCCCTTTTGACTACAAAACTAGGCATACCTGCTAGTTTTGCTACATGTATACCAAAACTATGCTCACTACCTCCTTTTACTAATTTCCTTAAGAAAACTACTTTGTCTTTTAACTCTTTGACCGAAACATTAAAATTCTTAATCCCTTCAAATTTCTTAGTCATATTGTTTAACTCATGATAGTGAGTTGCAAACAAAGTCTTAGGTTTGCTCGGATGCTCGTGCAGATATTCGGATATAGCCCAAGCGATAGAAATACCATCATAAGTACTAGTCCCTCTACCTATTTCATCCAATAATATTAAGCTGTTTTTAGACAAATTATTCAAAATAGAAGAAGTCTCGTTCATCTCAACCATAAAAGTAGACTCACCCATACTAAGGTTATCACTAGCTCCTACACGAGTAAATATTTTATCTACCACTCCTATAGTAGCTGCATCCGCAGGAATATAACTACCCATTTGTGCCATTATTACTATAAGTGCCGTCTGTCTCAAAATAGCCGATTTACCACTCATATTAGGCCCTGTTATCATTATTATCTGCTGAGTCTTGGTGTCAAATGATATGTCGTTAGGTATATAAACCTGATCAAAACCTAGCTGACTTTCAATAACAGGATGCCTTCCTCCCGATATTTCTAAGCTATTACTTTCTTCTATGCTGGGCTTAGAATATTTGTTTTTCATAGCATTAGCAGCAAAGCTAACCAAGCAGTCTATAGTAGCTATTAATTTAGAATTCTCTTGTATCTTAGTTATATAAATTGAGCTATAACTAACCAGTTCATTATATATCTGGTGCTCTAGTTTTAATATTTTTTCTTCGGCTCCTAGTATTTTACTTTCGTATTCTTTTAGCTCTTCGGTTATATATCGTTCGGCATTTACTAGAGTTTGTTTTCTGTGCCAATATTCTGGAACTTTATCCCTATGTGTATTACGTACTTCTATATAATAACCAAAAACATTGTTAAACGATATTTTAAGAGAAGTTATTCCTGTTTTCTCTATTTCTCTTTTTACCATATCGTCCAAATACGATTTCCCTGTATTAAATATATCTACCAAAGAGTCTAATTCTTCGTTTACACCTCTGGCAACAGTACCACCTTTGGCAACGCTTACTGGTGGAGTATCTGATAGAGTACTATTTATTTTGGCTATTAATTCGCTACATAAATCAAGTTTTTCTCCAAAGATATTCAGCTGATTGTTATCGCTAGCTATAGTTTCTTTTTTGATAGGTTCTATAGCTTTTAACGAGTTTTTAAGAGCTGATAATTCTCTGGGATTTATTCGTTCGGTAGCTACCTTAGATGCCAATCTTTCTATATCGCTTATTTGCTTTATCTGGTAGACTATAGAGTCCATAAAGCTATTGTTTTTTACAAAACATTCTACTATATCGAGTCTGGTTTCTATATCTTTCTTATTAATAAGAGGGAAAGATAACCAGCGTTTTATCAGCCTTGCTCCCATAGGAGAAACTGTAGAGTCAATTACTTTCAGAAGACCTCCATTGTTGTTTCCATTATCGTTAAGCTCTAGGTTGCGGACGGTAAACTTGTCTAACCAAACGTATTTGTCGCTATCAACCCGACTAATATTATGTATATGCCCCGTTTTGTTGTGCTGAGTTTCCCCCAAATAATACAAACTAGCATTTGCCGCTATTATAGCTTCATGCATATTTTCTACACCAAAACCTTTTAACGAGTTAACTTTAAAATGCTCTAACATACATTCCAAAGCGTAGTCTTTCTGAAAAACCCAATCGTCTAAGTAAAAAGTATGTAAATCTTCGCCAAAACATTCTTTAAACTTGTTTTTATATTGTTTTTCGACCAAAATCTCACTAGGATTGAAATTTTGAATTAATTTTTGAATATCTTCTAAATTACCTTGACTACATATAAACTCACCCGTAGAAAGATCCAAAAAAGAAATACCAATTACTTTCTTACCAAAATGAACTGCCGACAAGAAATTGTTAGTATCCGCTTCCAGGACTTCATCGAGCATAGAAACCCCAGGAGTTATAAGTTCGGTAACGCCTCTTTTGACTATATTTTTGGTCAATTTAGGGTCTTCTAATTGGTCGCAAATAGCAACTCTAAGCCCCGATTTGACTAGTTTTGGCAAATAAGTATTAAGAGAATGATGAGGAAAACCTGCCAATTCGGTTTCTGAGCTACTACCAGCACCTCTTTTGGTAAGAGTAATATTTAATATTTTAGAAGCCTTAACGGCGTCTTGCCCGAAAGTTTCATAAAAATCTCCTACTCTGAACAACAATAAAGCATCTGGGTATTTTGCTTTTATACCGTTGTACTGCTTCATTAACGGGGTTTCTTTCTTCTGTTTTTGTTTTGCCAAAATATATAATTCTTTATTGCGAATTTATATAAAATAATTGATGTTGTCAGCAAATATTTTGCTTTCAATATAGAACTAGTAAGGTTCAATCTCATAATGTCATTATTTGGGAAGAACACAGTAAGCTACAAAAAAACTCAATCCTTTAAACACTAGGTCGTTAAACTTATTAATCATATCTTTACTTAATAAATCTACTGTTATGAAATTCTATATTTACGTATTATTAATTATGTTTACAACAAACATTCACTCTCAAGAGTTTTTTATGGGTGAAGAAAAACAAACTTCTAAACCTCCTTTGTTAGATAATATTCAAACGGGGGATCTTTCTGATAAAACAATAATGGATTTCACTTTAGCTTCTGACGGAGATGAGGTTGTTTTAGTATTTTCGGCAGCAGGCGAACAAAGAGTTTATGCAATTAACATTAATGACAGCAACACTGATGATGCTAACATTAATACTGTAAGCAATGATTACTCTTTAGATGGAATTAAAACAGCTATATTGAATACGATTGCTTTTGGTGATATACACATAGCTAATATAGAAGTAAATCCTCTTACAAAAGCTATATATATGTTGGTTCGGAATCGCCAACGGAACCAGACTGCTATTGTAAAACTAACTAATGCAGGCAACGATATTTCTGTTTTAGACCTAAGCAATATAGATTATGTATCTATGAAGGTCTTTTCTGATGGTTTACACATTTCTGATATGACTTTTGGAGACAATAAGTTATTTGCTTCTTCCGATACATACTCAGGAGAAAACGAAATAGTGACTATACCAATACCTTTTACTCATGACGAGACATCTATTAAAAAGAAAACATCTATGCATAAAAGTAATTGGAATAATATATTTTATGTTGATGCTCCTTTAGACTACCTATGTTACGGAGAAACCTCTAACGGAAGCAAGAGAATAATGGGACTTACGATGTGTTGCCCTGGATACTCTATAGATATAGATGATTTGACAGGTATCGAAACATTAGATGTTACCGAATATTTTTATTTCCCAGGAGATTTACCCCAAAAGGTAGTAGCTATAAATACGAATGGAAAAACTTATATGTTTTCGGTGTACTGGCGCGCTATACAAAGGGTTGGTGAGCATTATATAGATGGCAGTATAACTAATCCAGGTGATTTAAACGCTCATAGACATCAGTTACTCCCTGGTGGTTGGAGCAATAGTACACCTGACTTAACCGAAGATGATATCAAAACATATACAGCTCCTACAGGAACATCATATATAATGATGTCAAACTACAGCGAAAGCCATATATTAGTGCTTGACAATAATTACAAGCTAAGCCTACTAGCTATATAAACCCTACAAATAAGCTATATATAATTAAAAATTGCTTTTATGAAACATCTATATATTTACACCTTAATTTTTACTTTTATTATTTCATGTAAAACCGAAAAAAATAATGATATAATATTAGAAGATATAAATACAAGAAAGCCTATAATAAGGATATCTCTTAGTAATAAATTTATCGCTAAAAATTTTTCTGATATTAGTCAAATAAAGTTTGAAGAAGGTTCTAAAATATTACATCTGCACAAAATAAACAATAAAGGAGAGGCAAGTAATACTAGTGTAATAGGTAAATACTCTATAGTTGATGGTTTTTTGGTTTACAAGCCTATGTTCTATTTGGGCTATGGTTTAGAGTTCGAAGTACAGACTAATACAGAGTCTGGTCATAATAAATTAAGATTAACTATTCCTAAAAGGGTTATTCCTAAAGAAAAAGGAATGGTTATTAGCAGTTTTCCTAAGCAAAACAATATTCCTTATAATATTATTTATTTTCATTTTCTTTTTTCTATAGATATGTCTGAAGTCAAGAGCGTAAACCATACTATCAAAGTATATGAAGAAGGCAGAGAGATAATGTGGAACGAAAAAAGAGTAAAATGGCTATCTCCTCGTCATATGTATATGTCGGTACATCCTTCGGGACTCAAACATGGTGGGCACAATCCTAAGAGTAAACTGCAACCAGCCTTTTTTGAAGGAAGAAAATACCGAATAGTAATAACCGACAGTCTAGTTGACAAATACGGAAGAAAACTAAAGCAAGAATATACTCAAAACTTTACAGCTACGGGTATTGATATGACAAATCCTAGATTAATTTCAAAAAGTAGACCCGAGATAAATACCAGAAAACCTATAAAAATCACCTTTTCTGAAATTATAGATTATGGGAGTTTACTCCTTAATTTCAGGATAATAAACAAAAAAAATAAACCAATCAAAGGAAAAATAAAACATACTAACAAAGGAAGTATTTGGAGTTTTGTTCCTGATGAAAATTGGAAAAGTGTAGATTATAGCATTGATAAAAGTAGTGCTATTATGGATTTGTCTGGTAACTCCAATTAAATAACAGTGTCTTTATACATGACTAAATTCAATACAAAAGAAAACCAAAACCTCCTTTGAAGTCGAATACAAATTAGCCGTGAATACTAAAACCTATTACACCCAATATAAACAATGGTAATGGTAGTTGTTAATAAACTACCCTAACTAAAACATAAAAACACAGAAAGCTTACCTATTCATAGATATTATATAAGCAGTTTTATACCCCTTTGCTTTTACTTGTTTTTTTATTTTCTCGGCTTCTTTCATGCTGTTTATACCGTCCAAATAATAAGAATAAACTCTTCTTTCTTTAAATCGTTTTACTCCTTTTATCCCTTTGAAGTTGTACGAAGCTGGATTTATTTTATTTCTACTAGAAGCTAATAACACAGTATAATTACCCGAAGATTGTGTTTTTTGAGACTCTCTTGACTTAGGTTTATCGTTATTCTTATATGTGTTTTTTTCGGCAGAATAAGTTTTAGTTAACTTTTCAGAAGCTACTTTAACTATAAATGCAGTTTTATATCCTTTTTTATTAGCTTTTTTAAGAGAATTTTCAGCTTTTTTACGAGAATAATAAGTTTTTAAGAAATAATAATACTTTCCGTTTTTCTTCTCTCTTACTATATTTTTAAGACCTCTGAAATTGTAAGATTTTACTTCGACAGGTAAGCTACCTACAGCTATTTGCACTCTATATCCGTTTTTGCTAGCTATAACAGGAACTGTAGTTTCTATATAATTAAGCCTAGCTTCAGCTACATACTTTTCTATTGCCGAAGCTATACTGTTGGCCATGTCTTGCTGACCTTTTTTAGAATTAAGATAAAGAGCCTCCTTTTTGTTGGTTATAAAACCTGTTTCTATCAATACGCTAGGCATAAAAGTCTGGTGCAACACTATAAAACCCGATTGCTTAACACCTCTGTTTACTCTTTTTAGCTTTTTTTTAAGGTTAGCCTGAATATAACTTGCCAAACTAAGACTTAAGTCAAGGTAATCTTCTTGCCCAAAGGTAATACCTATAGTCGATTCTGGAGAGTTCGGGTCAAAATTATTATATTTCTCTTTATAATTGTCTTCCCATAATATCGCAGAGTTTTCTGCCTGAGCTACTTTGAAGTTCTTGTCATTTTCATGTAAACCTAACACCCAAGTTTCAGAACCTTTGGCTTGGCTACTATGAGCATTACAATGTATCGATACAAAAGCATCTGCTTTTACCCTGTTGGCTATAGCACCTCTTTCGACCAAATCAACAAACACGTCGGTTTTACGGGTGTATATAACCTCTATATTTTTATTTTTATTTAATATTTCTCCTATTTTGAATACTATTTTAAGAGCTATATCTTTTTCTTTATACCTTTTATAACCTACTTTACCAGGGTCTTTCCCTCCATGACCAGCGTCTAGAACCACTTTAAAGACTTTTTGCTGTGCCTCTATACTGTTTGTAGTCAAAACTACTATAGCCAAAAGACTAATAAATATACGTAGTTTTACCGATATTATATTTTTTTCAGAAAGCGATAGTTTCATAAAATTATTTAATTATTTTTGACCTTTATATTTTAACAAGAAAACACAAAGTCGGGTTTTTATCTGGCAAAAATACTATTTATAGAATTGCAAACAAATTTTAAACATATACTTTTATTTTTAATAGGCTTCAATGCCTTTATTTATTCACAAGAAACTACTTCTGACAGTGATAGTTTGTCTATACACAAAGAAAAAACTTTCAATAAACAGACCGACACTCTCGAAACCCAAAAACCTAAAGCTAATAAAAGTACATTAACCGATATCATTAAAAGGTACGCTAAGGGTATAAATAAGCTAAAAGTAACCAATAACGAAGCTATACTTATAGATGAAGCCAAAATAAATTATCAGAATATAGAGATAACTGCTGGACAAATAGCTATAAATTATAATACCAAAATAATAAAAGCCAAAGGGATACTCGATAGTGCAGGCGTGTATAGTCAGGTGCCTGTATTCAAAGAAAGCGGAGTAGAATACACTCAAGACTCTCTGGTTTACAACTATATAACCAAGAAAGCTATTATCTACGGCTCTGTTACCGACCAAGATGGAATTATAACTCTTGCCGAAAAGACCAAAAAAGTAAATGATTCTATAATATACGCTCAGAATTTGAAATTTACTTCGGACAAAAAAAAGAATCCTGATTTTTATATGTACGCCCGAAGAGCCAAAATAATACCCGGAAAAAAGATAATAGTAGGTTTTACTAATCTATATATAGCCGATGTGCCAACTCCTCTTTTTGTACCTTTTGGTTACTTTCCTACTACAAGCAAGCGTAAATCGGGGATAATAATGCCTACTCCTGGAGAGAGTCGTGAGCAAGGATACTATCTGCAAAACGGTGGATACTATTTTGCTATGAGTGATTATCTGGACCTTACTATTCTTGGTGATGTGTTCACTAACGGGTCTTGGAATATGAATATGACTTCTAACTACAAAAAAAGATATAGCTTTAATGGTAGTTTTAGCTATAGAACCGAAAATTCTATACGTAGTATTCCTGGTTTCGATGATTATACCAAAGCTACAAACTATAATATACGATGGAGTCATAGGCAGGACACTAAGGCTAGCCCACACACTAGGTTTTCGGCCTCGGTAAACTTGGGTAGTTCTACGTATTACAAGCAGTCGGTTAATCAATTAAATTCTAGTCAAGTTCTTTCTAATACTCTTAGTTCATCTATTTCTTTTTATCAGAAAATATTAGAAACGCCGTTTAACTATACTATTTCGGCAAACCATAGTCAGAACACTAACACCAAAGTTATAAGTTTAACTCTACCTTCTTTCCAACTAAACATGGATAGAATATATCCTTTCGCTCCCAAAAACGGAACTAAAGATAATGCAATAGAAAATATAGGGCTTAATTATTCTTTGAAATCGGACTACAGAATGACTACTACTGATGAGTTTTTCTTTAAACAAGAAATGTTCGACGCTGCTAAAACAGGAGTGAACCAAAGTGTTAGTATGAGTACTAGCATAAAACTTCTAAAGCATTTTACTCTATCTCCTAATGCTAATTATAAAGAGGTTTGGTATTTTGACCAAATATCCAAAAAATATAATGCTGACGAAAATATAGTTGAAATAGATACGATCAATGGATTTAACTCTTATAGAGAATATTCGGGAGGAGCAGGTATATCTACTAGTATTTATGGTACTTTTAACTTTAAAAAGAGTAGATTGAAAGCGATACGCCATACTATACGACCGTCTATTTCTTATACTTATAAACCTAGTTTTTCGCAGTATTATCATGAGGTGCAAAATGTAGTAAGCGATTCCGACTTAGAAAGCGAAGATGGATACGAAAAAAAATACAGTAAATACACTCAGTTCGACCAAGGAATATATGGCAAGCCTAGCGAAAAAGAATCTCAAACTATGGGTTTTAGCATTAATAATGTTTTGGAAGCTAAAGTATTGTCTAGAGATAGTACTAAAGTAGGCGATGATAGGTTTAACAAAATAACATTACTGAACAATCTTAACTTTAGTACTAGTTATAACTTTGTGGCTGATTCGTTAAAATGGTCTACAGTAAGCGTTAGTGCAGGTACGGCTCTGTTCAAAAAGAAACTAAACCTAAACCTTAGCGGTTCTCTAGACCCTTATACTATAAATGAGTCCGGTACTAGAATAAATACTTTTAATACAGAAGTAGGAGATCCTTTGTTTAGGCTTACTAGAGCTACTCTTAACCTTAGTTATAAAATATCGAGTAAAGATTTTGGTAAAAACAAGGATCAGAACCAAGATGATGATGAAGACGAGGATCCTTACGATACTGCTAATCTTTTTGGTGAAGACTATATAAATAACGTAGATAACTTTGACAGTGAAGGAAGACAAAATAAAAATAAAAAAGGTTCTAATAAAAGTAAGGCCAAACAAGAGTTCTATCGCTCCGACATACCTTGGAGTTTGAGTTTGTCTTATAGTACTAGCTATAAAAACGGTAATAGAGAAGATGAAATAGTCCCTGGTTCGTTAATGTTTAATGGGAATATAGATCTTACTCCTAACTGGAAAGTTAATTTTTCGTCAGGTTACGATATTAAGAACAAAGGATTTACCAGAACCAATATAGGTGTTGCCAGAGATTTAGATAGTTGGAAAATGACCTTTAACTGGGTTCCTTTCGGTTCAGGATCTACATATAATTTCTTCATAGGTGTAAAATCGCCAGTGTTTAGCGATATAAAATGGGATAAGACCAAAAGACCTGACAGAGTATATAATTAAAATACATATGAAAAAAATAATAACAACAGACAAAGCTCCCGCTCCTATAGGTCCATATAACCAAGCTATATTAGTAGGTGACACTTTATATACCTCAGGGCAGATAGCTATAGATGTAAAAACTGGTGAGTTAGTTAACAATAGCATCGAGGAAGAAACAGAACAAGTAATGGAAAACATGAAGCATGTACTACAAGCAGCAGGTATGAGCTTCGGTGATATAGTAAAAACGACTATATATATAAAGAACATGGGCGACTTCGCTAAGATAAACTCTGTTTATGGATCTTATTTTGACGACGCAACAGCACCTGCACGTGAAACTGTAGAAGTATCCAGACTACCTAAGGATGTTAATATCGAAGTTTCTGTTATAGCTATAAAAGGGTAAAACACTACTATACAGGATGCAATAAGTGTTTTTGTTTTTATATTTTTAAAGCTATAAAAATAAATGTTTTTTTACAAAAAAAATCATTGTCAAAACGAAAAAGCGTTGTATATTTGCACCCGTAAAATGTCCTATGGTGTAATGGTAACACACCTGTTTTTGGTACAGGCATTCAAGGTTCGAGTCCTTGTAGGACAACTTATAAAACCTCTAATTCTTATTTAAGAATTAGAGGTTTTTAGCTTTTATATGGTTTACTAATAAACCTAGTTAACATAAGTCCTTTTAAAATTTCACACCCATTAGTACCCTATAAAAAAAGCTCCAATTATTGAAGCTTTTTTTTCTTATAATCGTTTCAGCCTACTATTGTTTGCAAGCCATTAAACACCGCTAAGATGCGACACTTCACCTGTTTTATATAACACCTATAATTTCGGAGGGAACAAAACTAGACACATCTCCATTGTTTTTATAAATATCACGTACTATAGTCGAACTGATATGAGAATGCTCTATATTGGTAAGCATAAAAATAGTCTCTACTCCGTTTATTTGTTTATTGGTAAGAGCTATAGCTTTTTCGAACTCAAAATCGGCTGCTGTCCTTAATCCTCTTAGTAAATATTCGGACTTTTGTTGCTTGCAAAACTCTACAGTAAGCCCCTTATAAGTTTGAACCTCTATTTTAATTTCGCTTTTGAAAGTTAGTTTTATTAACTCTATCCTTTTTTCTAAAGAAAAAAGATATTTCTTGGAGCTATTAACCCCTATAGCTATTATTATTTTGTCAAAAAGCGGTATAGCTTTTCTTATTACCGACTCATGACCTTTGGTTATAGGATCGAACGACCCTGGGAAAACTGCTATCTTCATATTAACTCTTTTTTATATCCATTAGTATGGCAAATGCCTTATTTATATCTTTCTCTTTTACAACCAAAGTTATCTCGTTGGTTGTCGATATCACCTCTTGAATAGACAAGTCTGCCCAAGCAAATTGTTTCATTATAAAATAATAAATACCAGAGTCTTCGGTGTTCGATTTAGGTAGCTTTATAGTTATAGAAGCTAACTCTTTCATAGAGCAAATAATATTCTCATCAGCAAAAAGGCTATCTATCTCGGGTTGTAGGTTTTTACTAAGGACGATATTAGTTTCGTATACCCCCTGCGATATAGTAAAAAACTCTTCAGAACTATTGCCTGTTTTCTGCAGAAGTTTAGCTGTATTACGCAGTAGACTAGGTGTGTTTTTGAAAGTATAATCACAAAGATCTGACCTTACTATAAAATCACCCAAAGAGGTTACGAATTTCTTTATTCTTCGCTTTATCTTTATATGATCAGTAGAGGACAACCTGTTTATTGCCATCATTATAGCTCCTTCTTTAACCGTTTTTCTCAAAGTTTTCTCTACTTCACCGTGCATCATCCTTGCTAGCGAACTTACGTTTATCAGCTTGTCGTGAAGGGCTTCTTCTATAAAAGGAGTCTTTCTTATTATATGCTCAACGCATTCTTGTATAGTTTTCATAAAATGATAATATATAGCAAATATATCAGTTTTAATATCAAAACCTATTAACTACTTGTTTAATACTTGTATTTACCCCCGAAACAAACCGACAACGAACCTATAAATTACAATAACTCAAGTTTCGCAGTACCTTCAGACATCTTAAACAAGGGTTAATAAGCTAGTTTTAAACCTTCCTTGTTTTGTCTTAAAAAACTAAATTCCTCACAATTACTTATAATTTTAGATGTAATACCTACTAAATCAAT
>JABSPL010000089.1 GCA_013215105.1 Flavobacteriaceae bacterium | reverse complement strand
TGCTTTCTGAAGATTGAATTTACTCTTAATAATATTTTTAGAATAAAATATTACGTAAGGAGATATAATATTTGGAATTATGCCGAAATCTAAAATTTAGATAAGTTAATTCTGTTAGTTTCTCAGCAAACCCTATATAGACTTAACCCTTACGAGCAAAAAGGTCAAGAGACCAAATTGATATCGTTTCCTAACAAAACCTATGCTGATCTGATAGATCAATACAGTAGTAAAACTATCTCCAAGAGATTTAATTTTTCCATGAATGCCTTTTGGAAAATAAACAATAGGCTTAATATATCTTCGGTGTTTGGTACTGACTACGTTTATGGTACCAGCGAATCTATAACACCACCAACGGCTTTGTCGGAACAAAGATTAGGATTAAAAGACTACCTAAGAGGAAAGGCTAGTAAGTCAGAAAAAGGCAGCAATAATATAAGTAGTAATATAAGGATAAACTACGAATTGCCTTTAGGTGATCATAATATATCGTTAAGTGCTAATATGGATTATCTGAAAACTACACAAAACACAACTAATATATCTGGTTACGGGCTACCAAGTAAACTAAACTCAGCTGCGGGTATTAACAATACTATCGATGGTTATAGGAGGTCGTTGGCATATTCCAGATATACACAAGAGGCTCAATTGGGATTCGGAGGGGCTTTTCTTTATAACTACGACAATATATTAGATGTTTACTTTAGTTATAAGGCAGATGCTTCTTCTTTGCTTCCTAAAGATAAAAGATGGAATATATTTTGGGCTACAGGAATTTCGTATAATCTTCATTTTATAGAGACCCCTATTTTGTCCGATGTAAGTATAAAAGCATCTTATGGTGTTACTGCTAGCTTGGCAGGTATAAATCCGTCTTTGGTAGAACCTACTTTTGCTTATAGTCTCAATGGTTATTTGGGTTATAGAGAGTTTTACCTAATAGATATGTATAACGAAGATTTGAAACCTGAAAGAAATACTTCTATCAATATAGGAGTAGATATGAGATTGATGAACAAGGTAGACTTAAATATCCAGTATTATTACCGAAGGACATCTCAGATGCTTCTAACAGTACCTATACCTCCTTCTAATGGTTTTACATCGCAACTCAAAAACGTAGGTGTGCTTGACAATAAAGGTATAGAGTTAACTGCTAATGCTTATGTTTTCAGTAATAAAAACTACAGCTGGCATAGTTCTTTTAATTTGTCTTATAATAAAAATGTAATAGTAGACCTTTACGATGGTGACGAATTATACTTGAGTGGAAACCCATATCCAGATTATAAAGAAGGTTATTCTTCTGATATTATTTATGGTTTAAAAAGCTTAGGTATACACCCTGCCGATGGTCTGCCTAGATACTTAAGGGCTGATGGAACTACTTTTAACAGTCAGAGTGAGAAGGCAAAAGCCGATGACTTTATAATCTTAGGTAGAAACACTCCTCCTATAGTTGGAGGGTGGAATAACCAATTGAAATACCAACAATGGGCATTTAGTTTTAGTCTTTATTATAATATAGGAGGTATAGCTGTTTACAAAAACCAATCGGTGGTCAGTTCGGCTAGTGATGCTAACAAAAATGCTATAAAAGGACAGTTAGAAAATACTTGGTTCAATATAGGCGATAATAACAAGCTATACCATAAGCTATACTACTCTTTTGGTGGTAATTTGTACCTAAACGAAGGCTATGCCAATAACCTAAGTGTAGGTAAAACCGATTTTATAAAGCTTAGCAATATTAAAATAAAATATAAACTATCCGAAAAACAATTAGGCAAGCTTAAAAACACTATAAAAAGCCTTAATGTTTATTTACAACTAAAAGAGATAGCTACTTGGTCTAACTTCGGTGACTCTGACCCTGAGTCAGCAAACTTGGTAGGTTCTAGTCAGCCAATAATATCCTTAGGATTAAATATTACTATATAAATGAAAAAATATATTTATACATACATTATTTGTATAGTCTCTCTGTATTCTTGCAGTTTAGACTTAGACATAAACGACGAAATAACAGGTTTGGACGCTATAGACGGAGTAAAAATAGCTAAGGAGAACTTGGCAAGTATCTACCTGTCGTACCCCAAGAACAGATTGTTCTTCTCTCAGATATCTGACGACTTCTTACCTAATACCGATATAAAAGACAGTCAATATAGTTATAATTTATACAAATGGGAAGCTAACTCTTTGGCTTTAATTTCAGACTCACTTTGGATAGAATACTATAGAACTATAGCTAAAGCCAATTTGCTTTTGGAGGCTATAGAAAACATATTCTTAATAGATAGTAAAGAGATAGAAGACCTTAACAATATAAAAGCACAAGCATTATGCCTAAAAGCTTTGTGCGAAATGGACCTGATGGAGATATACAGTTCTCAGGAAAGCAACTTAGGTATAATACTCAAAAACAGCTCTAAGATGGAATCATTAGCTAGAGCGACTGTAGAGCAATCGTACGACGATATAGAGATATTACTCTATAAGGCTATAGGTCTATTTTCTGGCTCGGAGATTAAAAATGAGAGTTTTAATATAAATTCAGCTAGATTCTTGTTAGCAAAAAACTATTTGAATTACGGGGAGTACGAAAAATGTAATCAGGTATGTGAAAGCTTAATATCGGAAAATGTATTGACCGACAATTTTGATGATTATAAGAACTCATGGATTGTGCCACTAGACAATAAGGAGGTGATATTGTTTGTAGAAAATGAGTCTTATTATTTTAATGATATTTACGACTCGTCGAGTCAGAAATATGAGTACGACCTAAATACCGATATAGTATTTACTACAGATGACTACCGAAAGCAGGTAAGTGTATTGTATGAAGATATAACTCAAGTAGGTGGAGCTATAGAGACTATTGCTTTTATAGGAAAGTACAGAACCAATATAACCGACCAGACTCCTAGAGATATATTACTAATAAGAACAGCTGAGCTTTACTATATATATGCTGAATCTCTTATTAAAAGCTCAAAAAGGCAAGAAGCCATAGAGGTACTCAACAGTATATTATCGGTTCGTAATGCTAGTATCTACGAAGAATGGCAAGGAGATTTTTTAGAATTCTTATTAACAGAAAAGCAAAAAGAGTTTGTAGGGGAGTCTCAGAGATATTTTGACCTAAAGAGAAATAATAAAAGTATACAAAAAGCTAGTTATAACAATAGTGATATAAGAAGAACAATATATCAGGACGATTTTAGGTGGTTACTTCCTATACCAAAAGTAGAGATACAACAAAATGCCAATGCTAAACAAAACCCAGAATGGGAATCAATTATATAAATAAACAACAATTATGAGAACAATTACAACAGTAATCAAATTTTTCCTTTTAGGAATGCTAATAATCTCGTGTAGCGACGAAGATGTAGAAGAGCAGTTACCACTTACCGTAACACTTATAAGTAAGGGAACTACTCAAGCTATAGAAGGTCAAGAGGCTGTATTTACCTTCGATATAGTACTTAGTAGAGCTTCTAATACCGATATTAATCTTAATTTCGCCCTTAACAACGATAATAGCTCTTATGCTGATTTGCTTAGCATTAACAGTCCTTTGGTTGTGTCGGCTAACCAGACTAAAGCTACATTAGAGATATTTTCTTCTGAAAAAAGGGATAGTGAATATATGCTTAGCGATGACCAGAGCTTTAGTATAAGCTTAGAGTCTTATACGGGTACCGATGAAGAAATAACTTTAGAAAAGATGGAATCTGTATCTTTGAAAGCTCAAGAGGAGGTGTTACCGTTAAGCGACGAGCAAATTGAATTGCTAAACCACTACAAAGAAAACGGAATGGATTTATCTTTATGGATAGGTAATATTCCTGTAACTGTAACTGTAGAGTCTCCTGCTGATGGTTATTATGCTTTTGCTGAAAGCTTCGAAAAAACATATACAGGACTGAGTAATATATCGCTTAGTGAAACTGCCGATGCTGACAACCCTATGTTAGTTATGAATACTAATGCTTTTGGGCTTAGCGAACACTTGCAATACGTATTTAGAAACGAAACTATCGAAAATACCGAAGGTTGGTATATGCCAGGAGATGAATATGCTCCACCAGCACCTTTGTATATCTTAAATGTTTTAGGAGAAGAAAAAGTACAAAAATGGATAAACAAAGAATATAGTTTTGATGTAAAAGTTGACAAACTGTTGTTCAATACTGATAATAGTGTAAAATATATTTACGAAGATGAAGCTTATAACACTCCTTATTCTGATGAAGGTGTAGATATAAGAGACGAATATGAAGCTATAACTGGAGTTAACTTCCAATATGACTTCCCTCTTTGGAACGAATTAAAAGAGTCTTGTAAGACTAATAGTGAATTGTTCGAGAATGTATACTATGGAGGTTCTTTACATCCTGACCACTATATTATGTATTCGACTATATCAGAAGACGATTGGTATAACGAACCTAGTAACTTTAAAGAGTATACTAGTAGCTATAATCAAGAAACAGGAGAGATGACTTATAAGTTTAATATAGATCATGCAAGTGCAGGAGGATATACTATAGTAACTGTAACGTATCAATCGCCATATATCAACAATTAATATGACATCAGATAGTATCATATTTGACAAAAGATGGGTAGCAATACCCATCTTTTGCTTTTTTATAAGTTTTTTGTTTTCTCAGAACACAAAAAACTATTTACCTAAGGAACTATATCATCAGAAACTTAGCAATGGGTTTTCTTATTTTTTAGACAAGAATGAATCATTACGCAATAGTATTTCTCTAGTATTAAAAGTAGGTTCTATAGACGAAGAAGACGATGAACTTGCTACAGCTCACTTTTTGGAACATATAGCTTTTAGAGGTTCAGAGAACTTGCCTAACGATAGCTTTACTGATTATATGAAAGACAATGGGCTGAGGCTAGGCACAAACTTCAATGCAGAGACCAGCTACGACCATACTATATATACTATAAATATACCTAGTGATAATAACAAGGAAATAACCGAAAAAACATTTATCTTTTTGTCTGATATAATAAATAAGCTAAGTATAGACGATGATAAGATAGAGAGTGAAAAAAAGATAATAACACAAGAACTAAACAGATCGTCTAAGCCTGACCCTGCTTTTGTTCAAAGTATAAAAAGTAGTAAATATGCAAATAGACGAGCTATAGGGACTCATAAAAACATAGAAAGCATAAATTATAAAAAACTTAATGGTTTTTATAAACGTGAATATTCTCCTAACAAAGCAGCTATAGTTATAGTGGGAGATATAGATGTAGAGAATATAAAAAGACTTGTATATAAGTATTTTGGTACCATCAATAACAATAAAGACAAAACCAGTAGATACCTTATGTCATCGGCTAAGCCAAAAATTATAGATATAGAAACAGATATTACAGCTAAAAAAAGCAATATGCTATTGAGATGGAATATTAAAAACAATATAAACGATATAGAAAACAATATAGTAGCTAAGTTATATAAAAACATATTAAGAGATAGACTAAAACACTCTTACAAAAACAACGATATAACGGTTAGTAATAACTATTTTGTGTCGGACATAAAACCATTAGACATATATATAGATAGCGAGCAATACAACGACTATAATACTTTAAAAAATGTTATGACAGAGGTATTGAGGCTTTCGGAAAACAAAATATCAACAGAAGAGCTTAACTATTATATACAACAAGCCTATAACGATACGTATAAGTCTTATAGTAAAACTTCGCAATACTTGAGTTCTGAGTATATTTCTTATTTTTTGGAGAAAAACAATATAACTAGCTCAGAAGAATATAAGAAAGACGAAAATAAATATTTGGACAATATAAAACCTAGTCATATACAAAGCTACTCTTCGGCTATATGGAGCAACGATAGTTTTCAGTTACTTATACGCAATTCCCAATATGATAAATTCTATATAGATGAGTCTAAATTTGTAAAACTAAAAGATAGTCTTTCGGAGCAAATAACAAGTAAATATATATTCGTAAAACAAGCAGAAGCTATAGTTGAGATTCCTTCAGAAAACTTTGAGCTAGAAGTATATCCTTCAGAAGCAGTAAGGCCATTGTCTACTAATAAGTATAATAAAACAGGAATAACAGAAATACTATATTCTAATGGGTTAAAGGTTTTGCTGCGTCCTATGAACCAAGAGGGTAAAGCTATAAGGCTAGTAGGTTTTGCTAATAAAGGTCTTTCTGGAGTTTCAGACAAACAATACAAGAGTTTAGAGGGGAGTACTGCTTATATGGAATTGGCAGGTCTGTCTAATCTTAATGCATCAGAGCTAGAAAGCTATCTTAGTAGTAAATCTTTTGGTGTCACTAATGTGATAAACGAACAATATAGTTGGATATATGCTTCTAGCGATAGCGATGAAACACAAGAGTTTCTTGTTTATTTACGCTCTAAGATGATGGGTACTCGTAAGAACTACAAAGAGTTCAAAGAAGTTATAAACGACGAAATATCATCGGCAAACAATCATAAATCTATGATTAATAATGCCAAATACGAGCTAAAACTATCAGAACTAAGAGCCGAATATATACCTAGTAGGCATAAATCAAGAACTATTGATGAGTTACAAGATATCAATTTGGATAGTTTAAAAGAGTTTTACGATTCTATTTTTAAAGATATATCTGCTTGGACTTTTGTAATTACTGGTGATTTTGATACAGCTAAAATAACCAATATGTTAGACCTATATTTTGGGAGTATCAGTAAAAACAACATATATACTCGTAAAAACAAATATTTGTTCGATAAGGACAAAATAGATAATAAGACTATTGTAAAGTCGGAAGTAGATAAAAACACTGTTAGTACCGATTTGTTCTTTTATATAGAAAATCAGAAAAGACTTATATCTGATATAAAGCTAAAGCTATCGGAAGAAATAATAAAGTCTGAACTTACTTATCATCTGAGAGAGAAACACGGATTAGTTTATTCTGTGTTTGTCAATACCACCCCTAGTTATCAGCAAAACACTAGAAATATAGTAAATATTAGCTACGAGACTTCAGCAAAGGACAGATTAAAAGCCAAAGAAATATTGATAGACAGGATAAAGTATTTACAGAATAGCAACTTAACTACAGATACACTGGCTAAGTATAAGAAAATATTGTTATTAGACCATATAGATATGTTTAGAGACAATAATATCTATTCTTTTAGCGATAAACTAGCTAAAACTGTCGCTTTGTATTCGAACATTGCTGATTTGGAGAGGTATAAAAACATAATAGAAAAAATAAAACCGTCAGAGTTGAAATGTTTTTTTAGAAACCATTTTGATGTATCAACCTTCAAAGAGGTTGTATTAGAAATGTAAAAGAATTACTTAAAGACAGTTGTATATTGTGTTTATATGACAAAAAACATACCTGTATCACATTGAGGGTGCAGGTAGGAGTGTAATTTAAATTATGTCTGATATTTTTATATATCGTATTTTAGTTTTTATGTTTTATCAGAATTAGGACTAATATCTAGTTTAATCCTATCACCAAATTTAATATATAATTACCCGATAGTCAAGCTCCAGTTATGAATGGGGCTTGTCCATTATTTTTATATACTTTTTACAGCCAAACACATAAGCTTCATAATAGCCATATCGATAGTGAAAGCTCCTTTAGTCTTAGTAACCTTTCGGACTTGTCTATGAAAAACTTCCACTGTGTTGGTAGTGTATATTATCCTTTTTATAGGCTCTGTGTACTGGAAATAATGACTTAATTCTTCCCAATTCCTATTCCAGATGTCTATTACTACAAGGTGTCTTTCGCCCCATTTCTCTTCCAATATAATTAATTGCTCCTCTTACTTTTCTTTTGTTTCCCTTAAGACAAGATTCTGTAGTCAAATGATCTTCCATCTCTGCATCTAAAACCTTTTATATAAAACTATTTAACATTGAGGCAAACGCTCCTTCTTTTCCAAATAAACTCTTACCTGACAGTAGTTGATCTAATGCCTTTTTTTCTAATTCTTGTAGCTCATGATTTGTCATATCTTTTTTTGATTAAAGTTAGTAAATAATTTTAATCAGACAGAGTTGAGTTTACAGTCTCCTTCCCTATTTATACCTATGCCATTCCTATTTAGTATTACTATTAGTTTCTCCTCTATTAATAGGAGACTAAGAGGTGTGTCTTGTATCCCATTTATGATTATGTCATTTCCACTTATACTTCTGCTATCCCTATTTGTACTTAGAGTGTTCCGACTTATACTTATGCCATTCCTATTTGTACTTAGAGCGTTCCGACTTATACTTATAGCGTTCATATTTATGATTATCTCATTCCTATTTATACTTATTCTATTCCTATTT
>JABSPL010000088.1 GCA_013215105.1 Flavobacteriaceae bacterium | reverse complement strand
TTAGGGTTTGCTGAGAAACTAACAGAATTAACTTATCTAAATTTTAGATTTCGGCATAATTCCAAATATTATATCTCCTTACGTAATATTTTATTCTAAAAATATTATTAAGAGTAAATTCAATCTTCAGAAAGCATTCAAAAATAAGCTCAAAAGGTTTTACCTTTTGATAATTTATCAAATTCATAATAAAGAATATACAGGCAACCCAACTTTCAGAAGTTTTCTTTAGTTTAGCTCTTATTTTATTAAGATTATAGCCGTTTTTACCTTGACCAAACTTAGCTTCAATATGATTTCTTCTTGCGAATTCTTTTTTGCGTTTAGCTTTTTGGTAATGACTTTTATGTAGGATGCTCTTTCTTCCAAGAGGGACGGCGGTTATATCTATTCCTCTTTCTTTTAGCCATTTCCTGTTATCAGAACTTGAATATGCTTTATCTACCAAAACCAATTTAGGGAAATAACCATGTATGCTTTTATATGAGTTAACTTGTTTCTTAAGGTCTGAACCTTCATGATAAGCATCCCAAGAAAAGGTGTCTATTCTCGTGAAACCATTATCTAAACTCACCCCTAATTTGGCACCAAACTCTACTTGTGACTTCTGTTTCCCTCTAGGAATTGCTCTGACATGAGGTTGATGTAAATTCACAATTCTATTATCAATTCGGTTAACTTTATTGTCGTACATATGACTCTGTTGGTCGTATATTACTTTTATAATTTCTAATAAACCTTTATGTTTTTTACTTAAAAATACATCGTTTGATAATCCTTTTTCTTGAAATTGTTCTACATGCTTTAAATTTCTTTTCAAACAAGTTAACAGCTTTCTATTCATTCTTCTATGGGTTTTGTGAGCCTTCTTCTTTTTCTTGGAATAACTCAAAAATCCCATATCCATTTCTCTTCTATAAGTTCTTGGTTTCACCTCTGTTTTATCCGTTTTATTGTAGAGAAAATCTATCATCTCTTCTAGCTTTTTACGTGACGAATTCAATAATTTAGAATCAGTAGGATAGGTAATATATTGATCTGCCACAGTTGCATCTGCTTGCATTTCTCCTTTGTTTGGAAGAATTATTTCTTCACTTTTTACATTATATATATCATCATCACCTTCATCTTTATCAGAAGAATAACTTTTCTTTTTATTTGTTTTAGAAGTCGAACTACAGCTTTTTATTAACTCAACGTTTAACTTATCAAACAAGTCTGATCCTACTCTTTTTCTTATTTCTACAAAAAGAGAAGCATCAAAAACTGGCTTAGTAGTAAATTCTTTTAGACCTACGAAAAACTGCATATACACATTTTCTTGTATTGCTTCTATAACACCTCTATCATCCAGATTACAAATACTCTTTATAATCATAGCTCCTAACACTGTTCTAGGGTTTACACCTGGTCTGCCATTAGTTGACATATTGCTTATGTAAATATTAGCAAACTTATCCCAAGGCACAATATGGCTTAGCTTAATCCATCTATTATCTAGGGATAACTCACTGTTAAACGGAGTTTTAAAATCGAACAATTCTAACTGCTTTTCCGAAGTATAATTTATCATAATGCATGGTTATTTGCTGTAATATAGCAATAAACCTGCATTTGACCATATACAAATAAGTGTTTTATGTATTTATTTAACTAAGTATTAGTTAAATAAATACTTTTTCAGCAGACCCTAAATA
>JABSPL010000087.1 GCA_013215105.1 Flavobacteriaceae bacterium | reverse complement strand
TTCTTTTTTGGCGATTTGAGGCAGTAAGGTAGCAAAACCATTCAAAACAAGGAAAGGGAAAAACCTTTTTCTCTTTCTGTTTTGAAAAATACATTAAAATCTCAAATCTAAAAAGTTGCATTTATTACTTGAATCTAAGAATAAAAGCTTCAAGATATTTTATTAAAAGGCGAAATATTTAGGTTCTCTCTAATATTTAGTGGGTAATTGATTTTTTGTTGCTTTAGCATTCCATAAATTACGACTACAATTATGAGACTTAATATTTTTGTACATGACTTAAAATAAAAACCGTCAACAACCTTGTAAAACTTGACATATAGTAACTAATTAAGGTATATTATAGAACTATAATTTATAAAAATGGTTCTATTGAGTTTGGAGTGGGTCAATTTGATATCAATACTTTAATTTAATATCGCTCCTATGGAGCTTTTACTATAGCTTATGTATGATTTCTATTAATATACCAGCCCTCTGGGATCAGAACATCATGTTAATCTAAATAGCAGAATCCACTCAGAAAGTGGTAGAACCATAAAAATATATGAATACCGGCTGACATAGGGCTGACATAGGGTTGTCAGTACTCCTATATATATTTGTCTCATAATAATTAAAACAAACAATATGAAACACGAGTGGAGAAAGAAAGAAAAGAGCATCTATTTACCAAAAACAAAACCTGAAACAATAGATATTCCTGAGTACAAATTTATAACTATAGAAGGAGAAGGGAGCCCTAGTGATAATTTGTTTTCGGAATGTATAGGAGCGTTATATCCTATAGCTTATGCTATAAAGATGAATTTAAAAATTAAAGAAACAAAACCTAAAGGATATTACGACTATACGGTATATCCGCTTGAAGGGGTTTGGGATATTAACGAAGAATCAAAAAAGAACTTTAACGGAACTATAAACAAAGATGATTTCGTTTATAAACTTATGATAAGGCAACCTGAATTTGTCGATGAGAGTTTTTTTAAAGAAATGCTTCTATTAACACAAAACAAAAAGCAAAATAGACTTTTAGATAAAGTTAAATTTGAAAATATAAAGGAAGGTAAATGTGTACAGATGTTACATATAGGAAGTTATGATGATGAAGCCAAAACTTTTGAATTGATGGAGAAATACGCAGAGAAAGAAAATATAGTAAGGAGATCTAAAGTTCATAAGGAGGTCTATTTATCTGATTTTAGAAGAGTTCCTATTGAAAAGATAAAAACAATATTGAGGTTTAAAGTAAAACAATAATGATATACGAGTATATAGATGCTTTAGAAAACGAATTTGCAAATAATACCAATCACAGTTTGGCATTAAAACAAAAAGCATATGTAAGGGGGCAGTTTGAGTTCTATGGGCTTATAACCATCGAAAGACGTATGCTGCAAAAGCCTTTTTTGGTTAAAGAGTTTTTACCCAAGAAGCATGAGGCAATATCTATAATAAAAGTTCTCTGGGAAAAACCTCAGAGAGAATATCATCATTTTTCGCAAGAGCTTGCTTTTAGATACATAAATAAAATAGAAAGTGAAGACATAGAGCTCTATGAGTATATGATTACACATAAATCGTGGTGGGATACTGTCGATTTTATTGCCAACAAACTAATGGGGGCGTATTTTATTAAATATCCTGATCAGATAGAAAGACATATTGATAAATGGTTAAAATCTGATAGTATTTGGTTAAAAAGATCGGCTTTATTATTTCAATTAAAATATAAAACTGATTTAGATAAAGATCTTTTGGCCTATATAATTAACTCTTTGTTAGGTTCAAAAGGTTTTTTCATAAACAAAGCCATAGGGTGGGTATTGAGAGAATATGGTTATACCAACCCTAAATGGGTACTGGAATTTGTTACAAATACAGACTTGAGTACTTTGAGTAAAAGAGAGGCATTAAGGTTGATAAAGAAAGAAAAAAAATCATCTATCTCCTCCCAAAAAAACAATTACTAATCTTTAAGTTAAATAATATAAAGATTGTATATTTGTTGGCTATAAATACAAATAAAAAACAATAACAATGCATTTGTCAGAACAAGAACTAGTAAGAAGAGAATCTCTAGTAAAACTGAGAGAACTAGGAATAAATCCATACCCCGCTCAGGAGTTTGTAACTACTGATTATATAAAACAGATAGTTGAAGATTTTGACAAATACGAGAGTAAACAGGTGGTAATAGCTGGTAGAATGATGAGTCGCCGTATAATGGGGAATGCTTCGTTTGCTGAGATAAAAGACAGCACAGCCAGAATGCAAGTCTATCTTAACAGAGATGCTATATGTCAAGGAGACGATAAAACTATGTATAACACTGTTTTCAAAAAACTGTTAGACATGGGCGATATAATGGGAATAAAAGGAGAAGTATTCAAAACAAAAGTAGGTGAAGTATCTATTAGGGTAAGCGAATTTACACTTTTATCTAAGTCGTTGAAGCCATTACCTGTAGTAAAAACTGACTCTGAAGGAAAAGTACACGATGCTTTTTCGAACCCAGAGCTAAGATACAGACAACGATATGTTGACCTTATAGTTAACGATCATGTAAAAGAAACTTTTATAAAAAGAACAAAAATAACTAATTCTATAAGAAACTTTTTTAACGAAAGAGAATATATAGAAGTAGAGACTCCTATACTACAGCCTATCCCAGGTGGAGCAACGGCACGTCCGTTTATGACTCATCACAACGCTTTGGATATACCTTTGTATATGCGTATAGCTAACGAATTATACCTTAAAAGACTTATAGTTGGTGGTTTTGAGGCTGTTTATGAGTTTTCTAAAGATTTCAGAAATGAAGGGATGGATAAAACTCACAATCCTGAGTTTACTGTAATGGAACTATATGTTGCTTACAAAGACTATAACTGGATGATGGATATGACCGAAGAATTGTTAGAAAAAGTAGCAATTGAGTCTAACGGGAAATCTAAACTTACAGTTGGAGAAAACGAAATAGAGTTTAAAGCTCCTTACAAAAGAATATCTATATTAGATTCTATAAAAGAGCATACAGGGTTTGACTTGGCAGGAAAGAGTGAGAAAGAGTTAAAAGAAATATGTGGTAAACTAGGTATTCCTGTAGAAGAAAGCTACGGAATAGGTAAATTGGTAGATGAAATATTCGGGGAAAAATGTGAAAGTTTCTATATACAACCAACATTTATTACCGATTATCCTAAGGAAATGAGCCCGCTTACCAAAGAGCATAGAACAAACAGCGACTTAACCGAAAGGTTTGAGCTAATGGTAAATGGTAAAGAATTGGCTAATGCTTATTCGGAACTTAATGACCCTATCGATCAGTTAGAACGATTCGAAGAGCAGTTAAAATTATCCGAAAAAGGAGATGATGAGGCTATGTTTATAGATATGGATTTTGTTAGATCATTGGAATATGGTATGCCACCAACATCAGGTATTGGTATTGGTATAGACCGTTTGGTTATGCTTATGACTAACAATTCATCTATACAAGAAGTTCTTTTCTTCCCTCAGATGAGACCGGAGAAAAAGAAAATAGACTTAAGTCTTGAAGGTAAAGAAGTATTTAAATTATTGAAGTCAGATGATAGTCTTAAAGCTTTAGATTTGCTTAAAACAGCGTCGGGATTGAGTAACAAGAAATGGGATAAGACCATAAAAGAGTTAACTAAGAAGAAAATACTATCGGTTAGTAAAGTAGAAGATATACTTACAGTATCGGTTTTATAGACTTATAAAAATACATTTACAAGCCTAAAACTATTAGTTTTAGGCTTTTTTTTAACATAAATAATATAGATGAAAAAAATAATAATAGCAATAGACGGATTTTCGGCAACAGGAAAAAGTACAGTAGCCAAGCAGTTAGCAAAAGCCTTAGAATATATATATGTTGACACTGGAGCTATGTATAGAGCTATTACGTTTTTTTCTATGAATAACTGCTATAACGATAGTGTTTTGGATACGGATAAGCTTATAAATTCGTTAGAAGCTATAGATTTGAAGTTTGTTTATAACAAAGAAACTTCGAAAGCAGATATGTATTTGAACGATAAAAACATAGAAACACCTATAAGAACTATGGAGGTTTCTAATAATGTAAGCGAGATAGCAAGTATACCTCAAGTAAGAGCTAAGCTAGTGAAAGCACAACAGAAAATGGGGGAGGACAGAGGAATTGTAATGGATGGTAGAGACATAGGGACGGTTGTATTCCCTGATGCAGAGCTTAAAATATTTATGAATGCTAGTGCTAATACCAGAGCCGAAAGACGATTTGCAGAGTTCGAAAAAGAGACTAATAACACTGTAACTCTTGCCGAAGTATTAGAGAATATAGAACAAAGAGATTATAAAGATTCTAACCGAGAAGACTCTCCTTTGAAGCAAGCTGAGGATTCTGTTCTTTATGATAATTCGAGTAAAACTAAGCAAGAGCAGTTTGATTATTTGCATGGTTTGGCTTTGGTTGAGATAAAGAAGTAGATATTATAGTATTAAGTGAAAATAAACATAAAACCTATTATATATCTTGATTATGATAGGTTTTATTTGGTTTTATCTTATTTGTGTTTCCCTATAGTTAAACAATTCAAAAGAGCTAAATATACTTTGTATTACAAGAACTAGAAAGTATATGAATTTGATTTAATATAGGAGTTATTACACCTTTTATAGATTTAAAAAGCATCTTTATTTTTAATAATATAGATGCTTTTTTTGATTTGTACCAACAGTAGTAATTGGTATTTAAATTGTTTTAATATAAAAAAAAATATACTTTAAGTGCTTGTAAATAATATAATTTTACTATTTTTATAAAAAGAAAGCTAATATTAAAAAGAAAAAGATATGAATACAATAAGACTCGGAGACGAAGCTCCAAACTTTATAGCGGTATCAACCGAAGGTAAGATTAATTTTCATAAATGGCTAGGTGACAGTTGGGGGATTTTGTTTTCTCATCCTGCCGATTATACTCCTGTTTGCACAACCGAACTCGGTATGGTTGCCAAATACAAAGATGAGTTTGAACGTAGGAACGTAAAAGTAATAGGGCTTAGTATTGATAGTTTAGAGTCTCATCTGGATTGGATAAAAGACATAAATGAAACTCAAAATGTAACTGTAAATTTTCCTATTATAGCCGATAATGACAAAAGTATATCAGAACTATACGATATGATTCATATTAATGAACATATTAATAATACGGTTAGGTCGTTGTTTATAATTGATCCTAGCAAAAAAATAAGGTTGATAATAACTTACCCAGCCTCTACAGGGCGTAATTTCGATGAAATAATAAGAACAATAGACTCTTTACAGTTAACAGAATATCATAGAGTAGCCACTCCTGCTAACTGGAAAAATGGTGATGATTGCCTAATAATGCCATCGGTAACTAACAAAGAAATAGAAGAGCTGTTTCCTAAAGGACATACAACTATCAAAAAATATTTTAAAAAAACTCCTCAACCTAATATTTCGTAAAAACACTGAGGTCTTATTATTAGTGAGTTATGTGTTTTTTTTGACTATAAAACAGTGTAAACCTCTAGCTTATAGTTAGTACGAATTTATACTGTTTTTTAATCTTATTTCAGATATAATTAATTAAATTTGTAGCTGTATTTCCCTAATATCACATAAATGCCGTTAATAACACTAATTTCTGACTTTGGTACTAAAGACCATTTTGTTGCTTCTATAAAAGGTAGTATATATTGTCAATACCCTGAAGTTTCTGTTATAGATATAAGTCATCAGGTGTCACCTTTTGATATTAATGAAACTATTTATATACTTAAAAATTCTTATAAAAGTTTTCCTAAAGGTACGGTACATCTTATTTGTATAGACACTGAACCTCTAAAAGACCGAAAATATATAGTTATGTATTACGACGGGCATTATTTTATAGCTACCGATAACGGTATACTTACTATGCTTATAGCTAATCAAAAACCCGACAAATTGGTTAGTATAGATACTGTTGAAAGTAAAAATAACCTTACAGTTGTTAAGGATGTTTTTACCAAAATAGCTTGTCATATACTAAAAGGAGGCGTTTTGGATGTTGTAGGTAAGCCTGTCGAAAAGCTAAAAGAAACATATTTGTTAAATTCTAATTATAACGATATAGATAATAAACTGTATGGTTCTATTATATATATAGATCATTTTGGTAATCTTGTTTCTAATATAGAAAAACAGTTTTTCGAAAATTGTAGAAAAGGACGTGATTTCAAAATATATGCAGGTAGTTTCGAATTTGATAAAATTTATAATTCTTACGGAGAACTAGAAACCAATAGTAATAGTAGGAGTAACGATGGTGATAAACTAGCTCTTTTTAATTCTTCGGGCAATCTGGAGATTTCTATATATAAGAGTAACTTAGATACCGTAGGTGGCGCAAGTACCTTATTGGGGTTAAAATATAGAGACAATATAACGGTACATTTTTTTACGAAATAAAATATGATAAATAGAATAGTAAAGCTCACTTTGAAAGCTGATAAAATAGAGGAGTTTAAAAAAATATTTTCTGAAAATAAAAAAGCTATTTCTTCATTCGAAGGTTGCATATATTTAGAAATATTACAAGATATAGACAATGAAAACGTGTTTTTTACTTATAGTCACTGGCAAGAAGCTAAATATCTGGAAATGTATCGTAATTCCGATTTGTTTATAGGTATATGGTCTAAAGTAAAGCCTTTTTTCTCTGACAAAGCCCAAGCATGGAGTTTAACCCAAATAAATAATAAGAATGTATAGTGTTTTTAAAAAAGAAATCTCATTTTTCTTCTCGTCTATATTAGGATACATAGTTATAGGAGTTTTTATACTTGTAAATAGTCTGCTTTTGTGGATATCAGATAGCGATTATAATATTTTGAATAGCGGTTTTGCCGATTTATCTTCGTTTTTTACTATAAGCCCTTTGTTGTTTCTTATATTAATACCAGCTATAACCATGAATAGTTTTTCTCAAGAAAAAATAAGCGGTACTATAGAAATATTAAAGACAAAACCTATTTCGGACTTACATATAATAATAGGAAAATTCACAGCTTCTATATTACTTTTTATAATAGCTTTACTACCCAGTTTGATTTATGTTTGTAGTATATATAACTTGTCTTTCCCTATAGGAAACATAGAATATGGAACCATAATAGGTGGTTATATGGGTTTGTTGTTACTTGCTGGTATGTATATATCTATAGGTTTGTGTTGTTCTTCTTTTTTCAAAAACAATATAGTTAGCTTTTTGGTAACCATATTTATATGCTCGTTTATGTTTTATGGTTTCGAAAACCTACAACAACTAATAAGCCCTAATAATCAGCTAATATCATTAATTGGAGGTTTTTATCATTATAAAAATATAGGTATAGGTATACTTGATTCTAGAGATATAGTCTATTTCGGTATTGTTTGTTATATTTTTATCCACATAACTTTTTTAAACTTTAAGAATGAATAAATCTATATTTGATAAAAAAAACTTAAAAACTATAGTTGTAATAGCTATAGTGATAGTTTTTAGTAAGTTTGTTTATTTTAGGATAGATATGACTTCGGACAAAAGATTTACCCTTTCTGAGGCAACAATCGACCTAATAAAAAATAATACAGTTCATATAGACGTGTATTTGGAAGGTAATTTCCCTAGTTCTTTTAACAGACTTAGGACAGAAACTCAACACTTGTTAGATGAATATAAATCGGTAAACCAAGATGTAAAAATAAGGTATATAAACCCTAGAGGCAAGCAAGAAATATTGTACAAAAAAGGACTTATACCTAGCGAACTTACAATAGAGCAAGACGGAGTTTTTACTAATGAAATAATATTTCCTTGGGCAGTAGTAAAAAGAGGAACCAAAAGCGTAAATGTTAGTTTGCTGAAAGAAGGTGTTAATCAGGATCAGAATACTATCCTCGAAAACTCGGTACAAGCATTGGAATACTCTTTTACCAAAGCTATTTACAAACTGATTGAAACTAACAAAAAAGCCATAGCGGTACTAAGTGGTAACAAACAACTTGACGATATATATATAGCCGATTTTCTTCAAACTATAAATAAAGACTATCATTTGGCTAAGTTTACTTTAGATTCTGTAGCCAAATCGCCTTCTAAGACTCTTAAGGATTTGTTGAAATACGATATGTTACTGATAGCAAACCCTAAAGAAGCTTTTACTGAAAAAGAAAAATATGCTTTAGATCAATATATAATGAACGGAGGTAAAACTATGTGGCTTATAGACCCTGTAAATGCAAGTATGGATAGTCTTAGGAATTATGAGAGAATATATACTTACAATAACGACCTTAATATAACCGATATGCTTTTTAGTTACGGGCTTAGGGTTAATTATAATATAATTAAGGATCTTTACTCAGCAAAAATACCTGTAGCTATAGGGCAGATAGGAGACAAGGCTCAGTATAACTATTTTAATTGGAATTATTTTCCTTTGTCTTTTTCTGAAACTAATCATCCTATAGTTAATAATATCGATCCAGTGAAGTTACAGTTTGTAAGTGGTATAGATACTCTGAAAAATGATATTAAAAAGACTGTATTATTAAAAACGTCTAAGTATTCTAAGATAAAAGGAGTTCCTTCTTCTATAAGTCTTAACGAATTGGCATTGAAACCAAAACCCGAAGAATATAATAATGGACAGCAAAATATAGCTTTATTATTGGAAGGTAATTTCAAATCGGCTTATGCATACAGAACTAAACCTTTTGATATTAATGACGACTTAGAAAAAAGTGTAACTAGTAAAATGGTTATAATATCGGATGGAGATATAATGACCAATAAAATAAATAGTAAAGGTAAACCCAGCGAATTGGGACTAGAACCTTGGACGGGTAATGTATACGGAAATAAAGAATTTCTTAAAAATACTATCGATTATATGTTAAACGACTCTAGTTTGTTAGAAATAAGAAGTAAGAAAATAGATATAAAAAGATTGAATACTCAGTCGGTAAACGAAGGTAAGAGGTTTTGGCAAATTATAAATACGGTATTCCCTATAGTTGTAATTGGTCTTTTTGCTTTTGGATTTATAGCTTATAGAAAGCGAAAATATTCTAAAATGCTTTAATAAACATAATAGATACTAAAAAAGCATATAATAGTCTTATTAGACTATTATACGCTTTTTTTATTTATTAAAACACTCTAAGCCCATAGGACAAGTATATTAATAGAGCCTATTTAGTATATTTTTCTAAGGCTATTTTGATAAGCTCTACCGAACGAATAAGGTCTTGTTTTTTTAGAACATAAGCTATACGTATTTGGTTAAGCCCTACTCCAGGAGTAGAATAAAAGCCACTGGCAGGTGCTACCATTACGGTTTGTTTATTGTCCTCAAAACTTTCTAACATCCATTGAGCAAAGTCATCAGCGTTTTTTATAGGTAGTTCTACTACGCAATAAAACGCTCCTTTGGGTACGCTTACTACGGCTCCTTTTATCTTAGATAATTCCGAAATAAGAGTATCTCTACGTCCTACATATTCTTCTATAACTTCGGCAAAATAGCTGTCGGGAGTGTCTAAAGCAGCCTCGCTAGCTATTTGGGCATAAGTAGGAGGGCTAAGTCTGGCTTGTGCAAACTTCATAGCTGTAGCCATAAATTCTTTGTTTTTAGAAACTATACAACCAACTCTGGCACCACACATACTGTATCTTTTCGATACCGAATCTATCATTATTGCGTTAGCTTCCAATCCTGTTTCGCTCATAACCGAGTGATGAACATTTCCGTCATAAACGAATTCTCTATATACTTCGTCGGCTATTAAGAATAAATCGTGCTTTATAACTAATGCTTTTAGTTTCTCTATTTCTTCTTTAGAATACAAATATCCAGTAGGATTACCTGGGTTACATATAATTATAGCTTTGGTTTTTTCGCTTATAAGTTCTTCGAAATTTTCTATTTTAGGTAAAGCAAAATCATCTTCTATTTTAGAAACTACAGGTACTATTTCTACTCCATTTGCCGTAGAAAACCCATTGTAGTTAGCATAAAATGGTTCAGGTATTATTATTTGGTCGCCAGCGTCACAAACGCTACCCATAGTAAACAATAATGCTTCTGAACCTCCTGTGGTTATTATTATATCGTCAGAGTTTATATTTATATTGTTTTTGGCATAATAAGCTGCCAATTTGGTTCTGTATTGTTCCGAACCTTCCGACCTAGAATATGCTAACACTTTCAAATCGTTATTTCTGATAGCATCTAAGGCTACTTTAGGTGTTTCTATGTCGGGTTGACCTATGTTAAGATGAAAAACTTCCATACCTCTTTTCTTAGCGTTTTCGGCATAAGGAACTAATTTACGGATGGGTGATTCGGGCATAGCCAAACCTTTGTTTGATATTTTAGGCATCTCTATATGTTTTATTTTTGTAAAAGCAAAAGTGCAAATTATTTTTTAAAAACTGATAGTAATGTTTTTTTATTTTTATAGGATTTTAGGAATAATACATCCTATCTGAATTGTTTTGGTTTAAGTTTTCGACTAGTATTTTATATGTAGTGTTGCCTCAGTTTTTTTATTTAATAATCGATGTCTTCAAATACTATTTCGTTTTTGTTCTTATCAATTGTAATTCTTCTGTAGGTTGGCGCATATCCATATCCATTAGGCTTAAAATATTCTCTCACAAATGATTTTTCATTCTCATAATTTTGAGTCCGACTTGAGCCATTATGTCTGTCTTCACTGTCAAAATATAAGTCAGAAATAGGTTCGTCAACAAGTTTGAAATTTTCCGATTGTTTTATCTCGATAATTGCATTGGCTTTATCTGTTTTGGAAATTTCTAAGGTAAATGTGTGGTAATAATCACCAATCGCCCATATAGACTCGTTATGTTTCAAACTAAAATTGTCATTCAGAATTATTTGTTGTTCTTGTATTAATTCTTTTGCGTCATTTTTAGTAAAAAGGTCATCTTCAAACACTGTCATTACTATAATAGCTAGTATGAGGATACCAAAAAAAAGCGTCATGTATTTGCCCGTCTTTGGATATCCAAATCGTTTAGGAACAAAATAAAGTAGAAGACCAATTCCAAGAGGTATTCCAATGAATACTAGAACAAATAGTCCTATGAGTAGAAATACGTCCAAATTATATTAGTTTTTTTTATAACATACTCAAGTTTCGCACCCTTAATAAATAAAGGTTTACCTGATTTTTCAGCATAAAAAAAAGCATGTAATCTCAGGTAAACCCTTGATTTAATTGTATTTTAGTAGAACCAACAACAAAATACAAAACATGCTTAATAAC
>JABSPL010000086.1 GCA_013215105.1 Flavobacteriaceae bacterium | reverse complement strand
TTTAATTTAAAAAAAAAAAAATGAGAAAGGTAGTTGTATTATTGTTGTTTGTTTTGCTGTCTATGACTTTAGTTAGTAGTAGTCAAAAGAAAAGAACAGTTAATTTGAGTTTTAATTCTAGTTATTCCGAGTTCGGAGTTTCTTTTTATGATAAATATAATATTGTGGTTGCTTCTTCTAAAAAAGATGTGGTTTCTATAGTTCAGCCTTACACTAGAATATACAAAGGTAGTATAACTAGTCAAGGAGAAATTAATAATGTGAAAGTCTTTTCGGATAAAATAAATGAAGATTTTCATCAATCGAATATATATATATGTAAAAATAAAAAGAAAGTATATTATACTCGTGTTTCTCATGATAATTCTAGAGTTAGCGAAATATGTTCTGCAACCATATCTTCTTCAGGAGAATGGCTTAATATTAAAGTATTGTCTATAAACGGACCTAAATATTCTTGTGCTTCTCCGGTTCTCAATAAAGATGAGACTATTATGTATTTTTCATCTAATATGAAAGGTGGTTTTGGTAAAGGAGACTTGTATTCTTCTGAAATAAATAGTGATGGTAGTTTTGAAGATCCTAAGAATTTAGGAGAGATGATAAATAGTAAGTATTCTGAGGGACATCCATTTATGTATAATAATAGTTTGTATTTTTCGTCTAACCGAAAAGGAGGTAGGGGAGGATTAGACGTGTATGTGTCTAATTATTTAGGGAAAGGGAATTATTCTGACCCAAGGCCTTTGAGAGATATTAATAGTAAAAAAGATGATTTTTCATTTATAATAAACGAAGAAACAGGGCAGAGTTATTTTTCTTCTAATAGAAGGAGAGGTAAAGGTGAAGATGATATTTATTACTATAAATGGACTAAAGAAGAGTTGAGTGAATTACGGGGGCTTGTTAAAATTGTGGGCTCTGTAAAGGATATTGAAGGTAATCCTATTGTAGAAGGGATTTCTATGGTGCTATATAAAGACGGAGAGCTGAGGGGGGATACTGTATCTGATGGAAAAGGTAATTATGCTTTTGAAATAGAACCGGAATCTAGATATATGATTGAGTGTAAGAAGGATGGCTTAGTTATGAAGTCGAAATATATAACTGTAATTACAGAAAAAGAAAATAATTTAGATTTTGAAATAGATAGTGGTGGTTTGTTGTATGTTGAAGGAGTAGTGATGGATGATAGAGATAATTCGAAAATAGAAGGTTCGTTAATTAAAATAGCTACAGGAGGTGTGGTTATTTCTGAAATAAGTACCTTAGAAGATGGGAGATATAAGTTTAATGTTGATTATGGTAAGACTTATAATATTTCTGTTCTCTCTGAAGGGTATAGATATGTAGAAAAAACAATAACTGTTGATGGGAATTTCCTTAGTAAAAAGGATATATACATGCAAAAGGATGCTAATGTAGAGTCTAAAGCTGTAAGTATGATTGTGGTGTCAGGAGTAATAAGAGATTCGTCTAATCGAGTTTATATTCCTGGATCTAAAGTGGGATTATATATCAATGGAAATTTGATTAATTCGGTTTATAGCTCTTTATCATCTGGCTTTTATGAGTTTAAAGTAGATAATATTAAGAATGGCTATATCTCTGTAGAAGCTAGTGGATATGCTGATAATAGAAAAAATGTTAATCTGATCTCAGGTGGAGCTAATATGAAGTTAGATTTTGAAATGGTGAAAAATAAGCCAAAATCTGTTGTGGCTAAGACTAAAGAACCAGTTTCTAATTGTGAAAAAAGTATAAAAGGTGTAGTTACTTATAGCAAAGGGGGTGATTTTATAGCTAATGTAAATGTAGTTTTATTGAGAAATAATGAGGAAGTATCTAAAAAACGTACGGGTATAGAAGGTGAGTTTGATTTTAAGATGAAGTGTGAGCGAGGTTACTCTATAAAGCTTCTGGCTAATGGAATGAAAACGAGATATTTCACTGTGGTAAATGTAGATAAAAAAGAAGAATTTGTAAATCTTAAAATGGATTTCATGAGAAAACCTGTACATAATACAGTGGCTAAGAATATTAATACAACAGCTGATGATTTAATATACTTTGAATATAATAATCATGTGTACAAAGAACAAGAGAAAGAAAAATTATTGAAAATATTAGATAATATGCAGCAGCAAGATGATTTAAACTTGAGTCTTATTGGTTATACGGATAGTAGGGGAGGGTATAGGTACAATTTAGCCTTGTCAGAAAAAAGAGTTAAATCGGTTTTTAATTTCTTGGTATCTAAAGGTGTTGATAAAAAGAGAATTTCCTATACAGGTAGGGGGAAAAGTGGTTCTATAGAAGAATCTTATGGTTATACTGAAGATCAACATGGTTTAGGGAGAAGGGTTGAAATTAGGTATGTGAATGTTAATGGAGAGGGGAATATGTATTATGATGAAAAAGATATTGTTGTAGGCGAAGGTAATAAAGGTGTTTTAGATTCTTATATAGAAGAATTGAAGAAGAATAGTAAGGCTAAATTAAATATTTCGTCTCATTCCGATGCGAATGTAAGTGATAGGGATAATAAAACTATATCAGATAATAGAATTGATGAAGTTGTTTATTATTTGGAATCAAAAGGGATTTCTGAAGATAAATATACCGTGTATTCTTTTGGTAATACGATGCCTGTTGTCAATTGTTCTAAACCTAAGGAGTATTATGTAGAGTTGAAAAAAGATAGAAGAGTAGAATTTAAAGTAAGTGGTAGTGGGAAGTATTTGAGAAGTGTAAACTATAATACAGGAAGGAAGCATGTCGAAGGTGTGGAAAATAATGATAATTTGGATTATATAGTGAGATTGTTGTTGGAATATCCTAGTCTAGAGCTAACAATGGATTCGTATACTGACTATGTTGGAAATGCAGATTATAATTTGTTGCTGTCTCAACAAAGAGCAGATATTCTGAAGCAAAAGATTGTTGATAGAGGAGTTGATGAACATAGGTTGACCGTTGTAGCATACGGAGAGACCGAAAGTGAGGATAAAAGCATAGCCTATTCTGATGGATGTTCTGATGAAGAACATAGTTTGAATAGAAGAGTGTCGTTTGAATTGACTAAGTAAAATGAGGATATCTGACAAAAAATAAAAAAAAGACCTCTAGCGTTCCAATAAAATGGGTTGAAATGATGGAGTATCCACTGAAGTGTGTAACTTGGAAATAATGTTCCCGATACTTTAGGGAGTGTAATTTAAATTCTGTAAGGTATTTATGTATATCGTGTTTTAGTTTTTTCTATAGTATTGTTTATTGTAGTTCTGCTAACTTTGATTGGTCTAAGAAGAAAAGCAGGAGTGAAATATATTTAGAAGGGGAATTAAAAAGATGGAAAGGAAAGGTCTAGATGATTACAGTGTTAAATTTAATTTTAAAGAAAAGAAATGGATTAGAGAGAGTTTTTCGTAGGTTCTTGTTTGTCTATATTGTGCTTTTGAAAATTCAATATATTGAGTTTTTGAAATTTAAAAAAGGGAGACGTCTTAAAGTTGATATTATACCTATACAATAAATATAAAGTATATATTTGCTACAAGAAGACAACTAATGAACGACAATATTAAACTAGCAATAATAGGTTTAGGATACGTAGGGCTACCTTTGGCTGTGGAGTTTGGGGGTAAATACAAAACTATAGGTCTGGACCTAAATGAACAACGTGTTGCCGACCTTCAGAATTATAACGATTACACCAAAGAAACCTCTAAAGAAAAGCTGAAATCGGCTATACAGAACAAACTTATTATAACCAGTAATACTTCCGATATAGCGAACTGTAATTACTATATAGTAACCGTACCAACCCCTGTTGACGCACATATGAGGCCGATACTAACTCCGCTTATAAAAGCTTCAGAAAGTATTGGGAAATATCTCAAAAAAGGAGATGTCGTAATATACGAATCTACAGTTTACCCAGGTGTAACCGAAGACGAATGTGTACCTGTGCTCGAGAAAATATCAGGGCTTAAGTTTAATGTTGATTTTTATTGTGGTTATTCGCCTGAGAGAATAAACCCAGGAGACAAGAAAAATACTCTTACCAAAATAGTAAAAGTTACCTCAGGTAGTACTCCCGAAATAGCAATTAAAGTCGATGATTTGTATAATTCGATATTAGAAAACGGTACTCATATGGCTCCATCTATTAAGGTTGCTGAAGCTTCTAAAGTCATAGAAAATGCTCAAAGAGACTTAAATATAGGTTTTATGAATGAGCTAGCTAAAATATTCCACGAACTAAATATAGATACTACCGATGTACTGCAGGCTGCAGGGTCAAAATGGAATTTTCTTAATTTTACCCCTGGTTTGGTTGGAGGGCATTGTATAGGTGTAGATCCTTACTATTTAGTGCAAAAAGCTCAAGAAGTCGGTTATAATCCCGACCTGATACTAGCCAGCAGAAGACTAAATGACGGAATGGGAAAGTATGTTGCAGAAAGAGTTATTAAACTAATGATTAATGAAAAGGTTCTTATAGCAGAAACTCCGGTACTAGTTTTAGGACTATCTTTCAAAGAAAACTGCCCAGATATAAGAAATACTAAAGTCACAGATATTATAACTCATCTTAAAAGCTATGGTGCTAAGGTCGATGTTTGTGATCCTTGGGTTAATAAAGATGAAGCTTTACAGAAATACGATATAGAACTAAAACAAGAAAACTATCAGAGGCTTATAGATAAATACAAAGTGGTAGTCTTAGCTGTAGCTCACAACGAGTTTGTAAAGCTAGACTATTCCAAAACAGAAATAGTGTTTGATGTGAAATCAGTATTAGAAAGAAGTCAAGTAAACGAAAGGTTATAACAAAAAAAGAGAGTTTCTGCAGTAGAAACTCTCTTTTTTTTGATAAACATTATTAAAAACACATTATTTGGAAGCCTTAAATATCAACTTAGTACTTACTCTTTCTATTTCGTCTCTATTCATTTTCATCTTTCTGAACTCTCCTTTGTTGTACATTTCTGCTTGGTCAGAATAATGCTTACTAAACACATTTCCAGACTGACCTGTAGGTAGTATACTTACGCTGTTTTCTACATCAGAGAAATCAATTATACGACGAGTCGAAGGACCTGAAGTTACTTTGTATATTCCTTCGGAATTAAGATTGTATCCTCTGTTGTCTATCACCTCTCTACCTCCGTCAATAGAAGTAGGGCCTACGTTAAAAAACGACCTCAAGGCCGCTTTTTTACCAAAAGGATGATTGTGCTCCAAAGTCTGAACCCTAGACCAAGTCCAGTCTTGCATATTGTCACCTAACTGAACGCTTAGTTCCTTAACCGTTTCCGATAAAGACTTTGTAAAAACAGTAGTTCTGGTTTCTTTTCCGGTAGTGTTTACATCGTCCCACCATACCGAATTTTTATTTTCCACTAATTGAGCGATAGTTCTTTTTAATACATAAGTTTTTATAAACTGATCGAAAACCTCCTGTCCTAACTCGTCTTTAAAAGTGTTTTTTAAATAATTATAAATCCATTTGGTATATATAGTAGCAGCTATACTAGTGGTTTGGTAGTTTCCGTCCCAGTTGTTAAGTATCTCCAGAGCTTGCTTGTCTTCTGCAGATAAAGTTTGCTTATCTACAACCGAATTCAATATAGATATTACCTCAGTAACCACAGGACTAGTGTCGTCAACTATAAGGTTCTGCATATCTTTAGTATCCCATTTATCTTTCTTTTCTAATTGCTGAACTATGCGTTTGGCTCTATCTTCGGGCAGATAATAACCAGGGTATAAACCTACCGAAATAGAGTCAGGCTGGTTGTTAGCCGAATACACGTAGTTAGACTTAGGGTTTACCGACATAGGATTTTCTTTGAAGTCTAAAAATCTGATAGGTTCTTGTTCTCCGCTACTACCGTCTAATACTTGTTTAGTGTCTACACCTTCGGCATATTCATACAGTTTTGCCGATGCCCACCAAGCGATATTACCCTTGCTATCTCCATACATTATATTAAGCCCAGGAGCATGTATTAGGGCTACGGCATCTTGTGCATCTGCCATGTTTTTGGCATGTGATAGTCCGTATATTGCTTTTAAACTTTTAACCGGAAACTGAGTGTACATCCACCACATAGCCAAAGGCTTCTCATCGCTATAGTCAGATATAAGCCCATTCATTATAGGTCCGTGACGACTCGTTTTTATAGTTTGTACTACAGGTTCTTCTCCTTTTATCTTTATAGTTTTCTCTGTTATTTCGTAGTCCAGATACTCTCCTTTATATTTGTATTGATTAGGATTGTCAGGGTTGTTTTCTTCCAAAAAGAAATCCATATCGTCATTTTCGAACATAGTAACACCATAAGCATAGTCTCTGTTGTGTCCTAGCAAAGCAAAAGGAACACCTGCTAAGTGGTAACCATATATCTCGTAATTGGGAGTTTTTATATGTGCCTCGTACCATACAGTAGGTTGCGAATATGCTATATGTGGATCGTTAGCAAACAAAACTTTTCCGTTTTTGGTCTTTTCAGGAGCTAATACCCAACTATTACTACCTATAAAAGCAGGTATAGGAGAGCCTTCCAAAAGCTTAGATACCTCTGCAGATATATTAGCATAATGGTCATCTTCTTCGGGATGATTATTTTGTATAAATAGAGTGTTCGGTTTAGGATTTAAGTCCAAATCGGATATATACTGACTGCCCAGTTTACTTTGGATATGAGTAATAAGGGGGTCGGTTTTATGAGCCATAGCAAAACTAAAAGCCATATATCCGAAGGTGTTATAGATATCTAACATAGTGAACTCTGTTTTGTCTAAACCTACTATGCTATATTCTATAGGTGTACTTCCTTTTGCAATAAATTTATTTATTCCTTTTAAGTAAGCTAACGCATATATATATTCTGGAGATGTTTTGTCTGCTAGTTCTAAGGCTTTGGCAGAAGCTTCGCTAATACCCATTCCATTAAAAAACTTATCTGTTTTAAGCATGTCTTTCCCAAACACTTCCGATAAACGCCCCGGAGCAATACGTCTTACTAATTCCATCTGCCATAGTCTGTCTTGTGCATGTATATATCCGAAAGTTGCGTAAGCATCTTCTTGATTGTCGGCATATATATGAGGCACTCCGTAGTCGTCAAAGTAAACCTCGGTGTCATTCATGGTTATAGACAAAGAAAGTTCACCTTCTAATTTAGGTTTTTGGTTGTTAGCATAGACTATGCCTATTATTACTACAATAAGTATTATCGCTATTATTGAATAGCCTATTTTCTTTAATATTTTCATATTCGATGTTGTTTATATAGCTTCAAATATAGTTTATTAGTTTTATAATATATATGTAGAGTCATAATTAAAATAGAATAACTAGTTTTAGCTTGTTTGTTATTGTAACTCAAGTTTCGCACCCTTAATAAATAAAGGTTTACCTGATTTTTCAGCATAAAAAAAAGCATGTAATCTCAGGTAAACCCTTGATTTAATTGTATTTTAGTAGAACCAACAACAAAATACAAAACATGCTTAATAACA
>JABSPL010000085.1 GCA_013215105.1 Flavobacteriaceae bacterium | reverse complement strand
TTCCATGTCCTTTATAGTACATAATAGCTAAGTTACATTGAGAGTTTGCATGTCCTTGTTCTGCTGCTTTCTCAAACCAAAACACTGCTTTTTCATAACTTTTTAAAGTTCCTATACCTTGATGATATAAACTAGCTAGAAGATATAGAGCCTTTACGTCACCTTGTTCAGCTGCTTTCTCATACCAACGGAAAGATTTCTTAGGCACTATTAAAATCCCTTTTCCTTCGTAATCTAATTTATAGGCTATGTTATTTTGAGTATTTGCGTCATCTTTTTCTGCTGCTTTTCCAAGAGTCTTTAGTATAGAATAGGATATATTTCCTGATTTGTTTTGAGCAGGAACATTTATTGTAAGTAATATTATAAAGATAAATATTGCCTTTTTCATATGTTAAATATGTTTTATAAAATGCAAAGATATGAATTTTAACCAATTACAGACCGCTTTTACTTCAGTAAAATTCCTTTGATGGAACTTATATAGTTTAACAATTCTCTTATTTGAGAGAAAAACAGACTATCATAAATCACATTAACCATTATGAAATCAACTCCATAGCCCCAGAGGAGCGGCATCTTTATTGATGTAAAAGAGGTGTCACTCCTATGGAGTTTTATGTTATGTACGGTTTCTACAAAGATGTCAGCCCTACGGGCTTGTTGTCTGTTTTACATCACAAGAACTTCTTTGTATAAAACTGCCTACCAAAACTACCAATATGATCCAATACATTTTCATCGTCTATATGACTGTATATAGGTATATCGAACATATACGGCAAAAGCAATTAATACAAAGAGTCCATTAGTGGGTAAATACTGATTATTGAGGCTAAGCCCATCATCAATAATAGTAATATCTATATCAGAACCTTTGCGGCAACAATAGTCGCTTCCATATTGTTAAACTCCATCAAAACACCACCCCGAATTTTTTACAAACAAAACCATCATTAGTAATCATATATTATTAGTTTTGCAGGCATAAACTTAATTAACAAAACATATTAGGCTTTGAGCCTAGTAAAAACATTTATACAAATGAGCAGCAAATTTAAAATATTCTTAATAGTCTTTAGTTTTTGGATAGGTTTTACAATTATATTCCTATCAATCAGATATTTCCTTAAAGTAGAAGGTATATTAGGAGCGGCTATTATAGGAGCGGTATTCGGATTATTCTACCCTAAAATATCGAGAATAGAGGTTAACAACCAAGAGAAAATACAAGTGAAGTTTGCATTCTTTAAGAAAATATTTGTTTTTTAGGTTTGTAAAGGACTCTATTAGATAGGTTTTACCTAAATTAGCTACAATAAAAAACATAACAATCGTGTTTTTTTTATATATAAATAATACGATTAACAACTAACTCTATGATAATATCACCTAAAACACGTGGGTTCATATGCACCACTTCGCACCCAAAAGGATGTGAGAAAAACATATTGGAACAAATAGACTTTACTAAAAGTAAAGGAAAGATAGAAGGATCTAAAAAAGTATTAGTTATAGGGGCTTCGACTGGTTTCGGAATATCTTCTAGGGTAACCGCTGCTTATGGTTCTGACGCTTCTACTATAGGAGTGTTTTTCGAAAAACAACCGAGCGAGGGCAAAACTGGTTCTGCTGGTTGGTACAATACCGCAGCTTTCGAAAAGCAAGCTCATAAAGATGGTTTATATGCCAAAAGTATAAACGGAGATGCTTTTTCTGACCAAATAAAACAACAAACTCTAGACTTAATAAAAAAGGACTTAGGGCAGATTGACTTAGTGATATATAGCTTAGCATCACCAGTACGTACTCACCCAAAAACAGGTGTAAAACACAAATCGACACTAAAGCCTATAGGAGAAGTTTATACTAATAAGACTGTCGATTTTCATACTGGAGAGGTAAAAGAAATATCTATAAACCCTTGTACTGGCGACGATATAGACAATACCGTAACAGTAATGGGAGGTGAAGACTGGCAAATGTGGATAGACCAACTTAGTGAAGCAGGTTTGCTTTCGGAAGATTTCAAAACTGTTGCTTACTCATATATAGGTCCTAAACTTACCGAAGCTGTTTACCGTAAAGGAACTATCGGA
>JABSPL010000084.1 GCA_013215105.1 Flavobacteriaceae bacterium | reverse complement strand
TTACTTGATTTGTAAAGAAGGATTCATCAGACATCTGCGACAAGATCATATCAGCACCATCATAAGAATTTGCCAAAATACTGCTTCTGGTACTCGAACCTACAATCATATCTTCATTAGCATAGCTACTATATACGTAGCCCATATTACCACGACCCAAAACTCTATTAGAATGATTAGAAACAACAGCTACTTCATTAACTCTATCGTTAAAAGCTATAGATCTATCTATTACAGAATTATGTCCAATACCGGCTAAGCCCCCTAGATATTCATCTCCAGTAACAGTACCAGTAGCATAAGAACTTTTTATTAAAGAGTTATTTACCAAAGAACTACCAAAATAATAACCAATTAAGCCCCCTATATTTTCACCTCCTGTAACATCACCAGTAGCATAAGAGTTTTCTATTGTAGATTTTACCATATAACCGACTAAGCCTCCTACATATGTATTTCCTGTAACAGTACATTTAGAATAAGAAGTTTCTATCGTAGAATTTTCAGCACTATAACCAACTAAACCTCCTACATGTTTATCTCCTGTAATATCACCAGTAGCATATGAATTCTTTATTGTCAAATTAGGCCCATAACCGACTAAGCCTCCTACAGAACCAGGTATAGACCCTACAGAACCACCTCCAGTTATATCACAATTTAGTATCCCTATATTTTCTATATTAGATCCATTAACAACACCGAATAAACCTGTAAAAAGTTCATCTGGCCTATTTATAAACAAATTAGATATGGTTTTATTATTACCTTCAAAATCACCTATAAATGAATATATAGGTGCCCAGCCTTCACCTGAGGTAAAACCTCCTTTAATGATATTATCTCTATAGTCTTCATCTTTGTCGAAATCCAAATCATTCATCAGAACGTATTTTTCAGACAATTCATCTTTTATAGCTTCCAAATCTTCTATTTTCCATATTCCTATATGAGTTCCGTTAGAATCAACTTTCCAAACACCATTCGTATTTAACACTTTCTTTTCTGGAACTGATTTTTTAACACCCCCTAAGAAAAACACTTGAGAATACAGGTTAAGAGTACTAATAAATATCAATGTATACAGTATAGTTTTCATAGTTTTTTTTATATTTTTTGAATATATTATTTTCTTTAGTAAATATAAACTATTTTTTTACAACACATTGCACAATTAAATATAAACTTAAAGCCTTTATAAAAACATTTGAAGTTAACTAGCTCTCTACTTCTTAGCTTCTATTATTTTAATACCATAAGTATATGTCTCCTATAATATAAAAAAGAGGCAGATGATATAATCATCTGCCTCTTATATGTTTTTAAGGATTTTATCTCATTATAGTTCCGTCGTCACCGCCAACCCCTATAAGAGTAGGTCTCACTGCTCCTGATTTTATTTCCCAAATAACTATGAAATCCCAGTTTACTTGATTTGTAAAGAAGGATTCATCAGACATCTGCGACAAGATCATATCAGCACCATCATAAGAATTTGCCAAAATACTGCTTCTGGTACTCGAACCTACAATCATATCTTCATTAGCATAGCTACTATATACGTAGC
>JABSPL010000083.1 GCA_013215105.1 Flavobacteriaceae bacterium | reverse complement strand
TTCGACAGAAAGATGGTTCATGGGGAACAGCAATTAACATGGGAGATACCATAAACACACAAGGCTATGAACAGCGCGCAAAGGTGACACCCGATGGAAAATATTTCTTTTTTTGGAAGGGAGATGTAAAACATCGAGAAGATGGAAGTAGGTATGTGATAGGAAACCCTTATTGGGTGGATGCTCAGTTTCTTGAGAATCTCAGACCCAAAAAATAATCTATAAAACAAAACAATGAAAAGAGAATATTTTATTTTGACACTTGTAATTGCAATAGTATTAAATGCTTGCAATACTAAAAAACAGGACCCTAAAGATAGTAATGTGCCAATTATAGAAAGCCCTTATTTTGGACAAAAGCCACCAGGCTTAATACCTGAAATTTTTGCTCCTGGAATTATTTCATTAAATGGAAGATATGAACATTCTGTTTCGTTTTCTCCTGATTTAGATGAAATATATTTTACGGCTAGTAAAAAAGACGGAGATGCAAGTGTCTATTACTCAAAACTCAAAGACAAAAAATGGACTAATCCTAAAAAAGCAAATTTTACAAAAGGCAAAAAAAAGGAAGAAATGGAAGCATTTGTAAACCTTAGCGGTGACGAAATATATTTTACGGCTTATGACTCTATTTTTGGGGATGAGAAAATTTGGTACGTAAACCGTTTAAAGGATTCATGGAGTGTCGCCAAAAAACTTGATTCGCCAATAAATGATGATTGGGTTTTTTATTCGAATCAAGCCAAAAACGGAGATCTTTATTATTTCAATATTTCAAAGCGAAAAACATATTATGCACCCAATAAAAACGGTAAATTCCCCGAAGTACACGAAGTTGGTATCGGAGGTGCTCACGCTTTTATTTCCCCAACTCAAGATTATATAGTGGTAAATGCTAGAAACCAGGAAGATGATCAAAGACAAAGCGATATCTATGTCTATTTTAAGGAGAAAGACGGAACATGGTCAAAAGCAATTAACCTTGGAAAGGAAGTAAATTCTAATTTTCCTGAATCATGCCCGAGTATCACCCCGGATGGTAACTATTTATTTTTTGGTAGATATAACGAAGAAGGGGGAGAATCAAATGTTTATTGGGTGAGTACTGAAATTATCAGTAAGTTAAAATTGGCATATTTTAAGAAGGAACAATAAATTTAGTACACAAGATTTTGAAACTAATCGTACATCGATTTGGTATCAAACATTTTAAAAATTTAAATCATGAGAAATAACTACTTTATAGTTGCAATACTTGTATTAGCACTATTTTTAAATGCATGCAACACCAAAAAACAGGAATCAAAAGATAGTGATTCACCAACTATAGAAAGTCCCTATTTTGGACAAAAGCCACCAGGATTAACTGCTGAAATTTTTGCTCCTGGTATTGTTTCAATCAATGGAAGAGGTGAAGGTAGTATTTCGTTTTCTCCTGATTTGGATGAAGTATATTTCGGAGTATTTAAAGAAGGCGGAGATCCAAGTGTATATTTTTCAAAACTCGAAGACAAAAAATGGACTAATCCTAAAAAAGTAAATTTTACAAAAGACAAAAAAGTTGGAGAATTGCATCCTTTTGTCAGTCCTAATGGTAAAAAGATTTATTTTACCGCTTACGATTCTGATTTTGAGAACGGTAAAATTTGGTATGTAAACCGTTTCGAGAATTCCTGGAGCAATGCAATACAATTGGATTCACCAATAAATGGTGACGACGTTTTTTATCCGAATCAAGCCAAAAATGGAGATCTTTTTTATTTTAATATTTCAAAACGAAAATCCTATTATGCTCCCAATAAAAATGGCAAATTTCCAGAAGTACACGAGCTTGAAATTGAATTTGGTGTGCATGCTTTTATTTCCCCATCTCAAGATTTTTTAGTGGTAAATACTCGAAACAGAGAAGATGCTCAAAGAAATGACAGCGAAATTTATGTCTGTTTTAAGAAGAAAAACGGAACATGGTCAAAACCAATTAACCTTGGAAATGAAGTAAATTCTAATTTTGGCGAAACAAGCCCGAGTATCACTCCAGATGGTAAATATTTATTTTTTAGTCGATATAACGAAGAAGGTGGACTACCAAACTTTTATTGGGTGAGCACAGAAATTATCCATAAGTTAAAAACGGCTTATTTTAAGAAGGAACAATAAATTTAGTACTCATAATTTTGAAACTAATTATACATACGTTTGGTAACAATGTATAAAAATAATAGCGGTTTAATCGCTAAAACATACGTAAGTAAACATAAAAAAGGTCTTGTTTACCCGAAAAGTTAGCGTTTCAAAATCCGCTCCTATTCTTATACTAGACCGTTATAAACAATTAAAGCAAACCTTATTAATGTTGGATTTTCAAAAAATAATTCGTTCAGAAAAAGTTCTTCTAAGACCTATGAAAGTTGGTGACTTTAAGCAAATGAAAAGTTTGACAACAGACTCCAAAATGTGGTACTATTTTACGGCTGACCTATCAGATGAAAAGATACTAAAGGAATGGATTGAAGTAGCTATATCTGACCTCAAAAAACATAACGCATTACCTTTAACAATCCTTGACCCTAAGAACGAGAATATTATTGGAACGACAAGAATTGGGAATATCTCAGTAGAAAATAAGCGAGTAGAAATTGGATGGACTTGGATTTCGAAAGAGTACCAAGGAACTGGTGTTAATGGCCATGTAAAAAAACTACTATTTGAATATCTATTTACCGAAACAGATACTTTAAGAATCGAATTTAAGACAGATGTCTTAAATATTCCTGCCAAAAAAGCAATGGAAAAGGTTGGACTCGTTAGGGAAGGTATTCTAAGAAGCCATACTTTAATGACTAATAATCGAAGAAGAGACACTTTGTATTACAGTATCTTGAAAGACGAATGGAATAAAAAATAACTGTTTACAATCGAGTAGATGTATCCGCTCCTAACTAGAAAGCGGAGTACTCCTCTCCCACCACCGTACCCCACGACAAGCTCTGGGTAAACCAAGCAGACCAAAGTATACGATGGTTAACCAAACCCAATTTGCTTATTCCTGACAACAACTTACTCTTTTCACCCTTGCGACTTACTAATGCTTCAGAATTGCACTTCTGAACATAAGGGACTTGCACCTTATATATTAATTAACTATATTTCGACTATTAAAAAGATGCCCATACTGGGTATATGCAAGGTGTACCAGATATAATTCTAATAATCAGAATAAAAAGATGACGATATATCATATGCTAGCCGTTAATGGCAACTATAAAAAGATAAACTAAAAATTTGACAAATGGGAAGAATTTGGATAACAGCAATTTCACTTTTTTTAATAATCACCTTTCTTTTATGGAAGATTAGTAATAGTTATTATAAAGAAAAAGTATATGGTAAAAAGATGTGGAAACAATGGGGTACTAAAACTTTTTATTGGACAGGTGCAATATCAGTAAGTAGCGTAGCTACAATTCTGATAATGTTCCTTTTAAAATCAATAAATATTTTAATCTTTTAAGAAGGCAAAAAACAAGAACAAAAGAGAATAACCGTTATATCCACTGCTTTAAATAAATAAATTTAGCTATAGGTTTTTTTATTATTCTATTTATTTCTTGTTCAAATGAAAATTGTAAAATGGATTTATTAAAGTGAATTATCTACAAAAAACAATACTTTATGAAAATTGTAATTTTTAAATCACCGAAAATGAAAATGCTATATGTGATATGCCTATTATTACTTTTTGCGTCCTGCAAGGAAAACAAAACATCTAAATTGGACTTTTTAGTTGGAACGTGGAAAATGGACGGAAAAGAACAATACGAATTTTGGGAAAAGAGCCAAAAAGATGGGCTTGTTGGAAATTCTTATAAACTTGTGAATAATGAAAAATACATCTCAGAAACATTAAAAATTAAAAGTGTAGGGAATCAGTTAATATATGGAGCGACAGTTCTCAATCAAAATAGCGGAGAAACAATTGAATTTATTTTAAACCCAGGCAACAAAGAATATTTATCCTTTGAAAATGTAAATCACGATTTCCCTAAAAAAATTCAATACAAAAGGATAAGTGCAGATAGTATCAAGGTTAGTGTTTTAGGTGAAAATGACGAGGGATTTTCGTATATCCAAATTAAACAGCGAATTGTAAACTAAACTTGACTGATTAAGAAAAAACAAGACCTTGCGAACCAAACAGAGCTAAAAAAATAAATGAAAAATATTGATGAATTAAAATCACCAAAGATTGACTACGTTGGTGGAATCCAAATTGAAGCAGAAAACCCGAAATCTTTAGCTGATTGGTACTCAAATAAATTTGGATTAACTATCGAAATGGAATATGAAGGTGGATATTATGGTGGTTTTACTGGGAAAAGCGTAAGTCTTCATATTGGAATTATTCCTACAAAAGACATTAAAGGAAATAGTAATATTTCTCTAACATTTCACGTAGATAATTTTGATGGTTATTTGGACAATCTAAAATCAAAAGGTATAATTCCAGTACAAACTATGGAGGACAATGAAGGGGAATTTGCTTTCTTCAATGACCCAGAAAATAATAAAATAGGAATTTGGGGTACTTAGCTCTGTTTTGAAAGTTTAAAATGAATTTTGGACTATTAATTGAGTACGAAATCTAATTTGGAAAAACAGCATTACCAACCAATCAGAATGAAAAGTCAGTTTCCAACAATGGTTATAGTTAATACTAGTTTTGGTGCTTAACCCCAAAGTGAAGTGATTGAATAAAGTCCGTACAAAACATAGCCGAGACGTTAGTGGCAACTATAAATAGAACAAACTTTGCGAGTGAGATATGCGAATGTGATAATCCTTACGGCAGTATGTTTTTTTTGGGTTTTCATGTTCTGAGAATCCTTATGGAAACAATATGTTTTTAGAGCGTGAGTAAGTTGGTGGAAACTGTATGTTTTTTGGGATTCATATTCTGAGAAACTTTAATAAAAACTTATTTATGTAAGCGAGCCTTTATTAGTAAGAATTGTCTTTGTAAAATACTCGTAATATTTCACCAGCATAAATCTTTCTTTAGTACTTTTAGCATAGGCAAAAAAGCACCAAAAACCCCTAGCCTCGTAGTCAAAAACCGACCTTGCTAATAGCTCTATGACTAAAAAACTTAACTCGCTCCGCTCAAACAACTTAAGTTTGCAAAGTAGTATATTTAAGGAATAAACAAGTTAGAAATAAAGAGGAATAAGGCTGTCTCAAACAATAAGATTTAAAGCTTACAACTTTTGAAAGTCCCTTCTTTATTAGTTATTTAATTTCGAACAATTCATTGGACTTCGAGTCTGTTTTTAAGTTGCTAAAATACGTAACATTTTCTAACTACAAAAAATAATTAATTATGGATAATTATGCAAACATTTATGGAATAGACATTTCAAAGAACACCTTTGATGTTGTAGATTTAGAAGGAAACCATAGTGATTTTAAAAACACTAAAAAAGGTTTTATGGAGTTCAAAAAAACTATTAAAAAAGATAGTCTATGTGTTATGGAGGTCACAGGTATATATCACTTGAATATTGCTAAGTTTCTTTTTAAAAAGAAAATAGATGTATCTGTTGTGAATCCTCTTAGGATTAAAAGGTTCTCTCAAATGCTTTTAAAAAGGAATAAAACAGACAAAGCAGATGCTAAAATGATAGCTACTTATGGAGACAATCAAAAACCTAACCTATGGGAGCCTTGTTCTGAGAAAATGGAGCAAAGTAAAGATATTTACAAAGTTATGGATCAAATGATAAGGTTTAGAGCTGGTTTAAGGAATAAACTAAGTACTCTTACAACTAAAGAGACTATGGTTTTTACTATCAAGGAGATAAAAGAACAAATATTATCGGTATCTGTATCAATTTTAAACCTGGAGAGTAAAATAAATGAATTAGTAAAAGAAGAAGACGCTGAGTTACTAACTAACCTAAAGTCTATTAGTGGTATTGGTGAACGTACAGCAACGTTGTTAATAATGTCCACAGATAGGTTTAAAAATTTTGATTCATCAAAGAAATTAAGCTCTTATTTCGGATTAGCCCCTACAGAACACAGGTCAGGAACTAGTGTAAATGGATCGAATAGAATAAGTAAAATGGGGAATCCTGACGTAAGAAAAACATTGTATATGTGTGCTTTACAGGCTTCAAGAAACAACAAAACATGTAGTGTGTTATATAATCGACTATTAGATAAAGGGAAGCCTAAAAAAGTAGCATTAATAGCTGTTGCCAATAAATTATTAAAAATAACCTTTGCTATTGCTAAATCAGGATTGAAATATGACCCTAATTATGTCTCTAAATTAGATAGAAGTAAAATAGTAAGTAGCACTTAAAAGCTTAGGGTAAAATTGAGCCAAAAGTTTCTCCTATCTGCACACTGATTAGCGGATAAAAAAGTAGCGGATTAACTTTAAAAAAGAACCCGCTACGCAAGATAAACTTAAGTTGTTAGAGGAGGGACGACGAGTTAAGTTTTTTAGTTATTTAGATGATAGTAGTATAGACTATTTTATAGTGGACTAGATTTTTTGGTTCTTTTCAGCGATGGAAAAAGAACATAATAAACTTTATTTGGACTAGATTTTTTTGTTTACTTACTACCTTTTTATTTTCCTAGAGGAGTTCGTGAATCTCATAAAATCGATTTCTTTTTTCAGCGATGGAAAAAAGTAAAAGAAGAATGTTATAATAAGCTAATACATTAAAAAACCTAATAAGACAATAGCCTATGCTTTGCTCAATTCAGCCTGATTATATGATATTACTTTTTTCGTTGTCTCCTGAGGCTATTGCCTCTGAGTTTTAAAGGGAAGAAAGATTTTAAGAGGATAGTTCAATAACGGTGATTTAAATTAAACTAGCTTATCCTACTGCAAGTATTCTTAAAATCACAGTTTACTTACTGTTTTATACGTTATTGAAGTTTTAAGTTGTTTTTAATTTGAAATACATCTAAATAATGTATGATTTAGTAAAATAAACACATATATTCGCATTATTGTATTTTAAAAATACAACGAAATACGATAAAGGTTGGATATACGACATTCGTATAACTGAACGTTAGCTAATATTTTAACTAAAACTAACAAAACCTTAATGTTTCATTTAAAGTTTGCACGTGCCTCACAAAATTAAAAAAGCTTTCACGCCAATGCTAGCACGTTTGCGAAAAAAAAGCCAGACACCTACAATGTATAAAAAACATAGGCCGATTTGTGCTAAACTCAAAGGTCTGTGTTTATTAATAAAGTCCGCTAAATATAAAATTTTGCGGATTATTTATTTAAAGAAAAATTGTAAATTTGGCTAAGTGATAAACTGAATAGTAAGTCTTTTTCAACCCCTTATCTCTAGTGTACAAAATATTGATAATCATATCGATACATAAAAATAATTCTAAAAAGTAAAGATTAAATGAAATTAGAATATATAGAAGATTTTAATGAATACGAAGAAAACATTATAAGGCTATACAACTTTGATAAGATTCAAGCGATTAAGTTTAGAGATCTTATTCAAGACGTAATTGTGAATAGAAAACAGAAACTTGATCTATCAAAAGTAGATTTCATTAAAAATGAGAATTGCAGTTTAATTCTTGGACTCTTTAAAACTGATGAAGGGATAATTAGCAATGACAACAAAAACTTTATATGTGCGCTAACTTTAGAAGGTTTCAAAAACATGCTGAAACTCTTAGAGCCATTCTGTAATAAAGAAACTAAAAGTTATCAATATTTATATGATATTGATAATCCAACTGATTTTATGTTTTCTCCTTCAGGAACCTAATAAATAAGACTTTCGAAAGATATGTATTAAACCTAATGAAACTAAAAAAGATAAAGCTCTAATAAGAAAAGACGATTTGAGAAATTAGTCGATTTATGCCTATGAAAACATTTGGTCTATTCGGATAAATCACTTACATGTTTTCTATTGTTTATAAATATTGTTACATTTGTATAATCCAATTGTTTAGCTTATATACTTAATTAAAATCTAAAATGAATAAACTACGATTAACAGTAATATTATTTATCATTACTAACCTTACCGTTTTTGGGCAATCAAATGAATGGGATTCTCTAAACGAAAAAGACTATTCAATTCAATATCCTGAAAAATGGGATTTGAATAAATCTGGTCAAATGGGTACTAGTTTTATCCTATTTAGTCAATTAACCTCAAAAAATGACAAGTTTAAAGAAAATGTAAACTTGATTATTCAAGATTTGACAGGACACAATATTGACTTAAATAAGTATGTTGAGATATCCGAAGGTCAAATTAAAACAATGATTACGGATGGAAATATCATTTCAAGTAATCGAATTAAGAACAAAGTAACCGAATTTCAGAAAGTAATATACACTGGAAAACAAGGAATATTCAATTTGAAATTTGAGCAATACTATTGGGTTCAACATGATAAAGCATATGTATTGACTCTGACTTGTGAAGTAAATGAATTCAAGAATTTTAAGGACATAGGAGAAAAGATGTTAGATAGTTTTAAAATAAAATAGAAAAAAGTACAACACTATGTGAAAATGCACCAAAACTCATTTCACACTAACCGTTAACTACAGGGAGGAAATAAAAAAGGTTTTACTAAAAATACCTTTTATAAAGAAATGAGAAAATTGAAAACCAAGTATAATCTATAGATTAGAAAGAAAGAGAAAAAAACGAAAACATTTATTAAATTATTTAAAAGGGAAAACATATGAATACTAAAAAGTTAGATTGGATTACTGATTGGTTAATTGGTCTTGGAATTGAAGAAACTTCCGCAATGTATTTGAAATTAGTAATATTATTATTTATTATTTTCATCGTTACTTATATTGCTAATATCATTGTAAAAAAAATCATTATCCGTTCTATCCGACTGGTAATCAAAAAAACTAAAAACGTATGGGATGATGCTCTTGTGGAAAATAAAGTTTTTATTTCATTTTCTCATATTGTGCCGCCTATTATATTTTTTTTAACAACTCCTTATATTTTTGAGGATTTCTCTGGTTCAATTCCTTATATTTTGAGATTAGTGAATGCTTATATCAGTATTGTTTTAATTATTGTAGTCCTAAACTTTCTGAATACTCTCAAGTACTATTCAGAGAAGACAAAATTATTTAAAGATAATCCTTTAGATAGTTATTTCCAGTTAGCTAAAATTGGTATTTATATTACAGGTGGTATAATTATTTTATCATTCCTTCTAAATAAATCTCCGTTATACTTTTTTAGTGCTTTGGGGGCAATGACAGTTGTTTTGTTATTGATATTTAAAGACACTATTATGGGGTTTGTGGCAAGTATACAGCTTTCGGCTAATAATATGGTACAGGTAGGAGATTGGGTGTCAATGCCGAAATATGATGCGGATGGCGATATTATTGAGATAAACCTAACTACTATAAAGATACAGAACTGGGATAAAACCATTACTACAATCCCGACTCATGCATTTATTTCAGATTCTTTCAAAAACTGGAGGGGAATGTCAGAATCGGGAGGTAGAAGGATAAAACGGTCTTTAAATATTAAAATAAGTAGTATCAAATTCTGTACATCGGAAATGCTGGAACGATTCAAAAATTTTCAATTGATAAAAGATTATATTGAAAAACAGAACAATAAAATAGAAGAGTATAATAAAGTAAATAAGATAGATAAAAACTATTTAATAAACGGAAGACATTTAACTAATATTGGTTTATTCAGAGTATATGCAGAAGCTTATGTAAAAAACAACCCAAATATTAATCTTAATTTGACCTGTATGGTAAGGCAATTACTTCCTACAGAAAAAGGTCTTCCTATAGAAATATACACCTTTAGTAATCGTCAGGATTGGGTTGTATATGAAAGTGTTATGTCAGATATGTTCGATCATCTTATAGCTGCAGTTCCTGAATTTGAACTTGAAGTGTTTCAAAATCCTACAGGTACTGATTTTAAAAACTTTTAAAGCAATAAATAATAACTAATGTGAAGGGTAGTAGATAGGAGTATGTCTGTTTACCAGTGGTTTAATAATGTAAAGAAGCAATTTCCGAAATTAGTTCATCATTGGAAGATGGGTTATGTTGATTCAAATAACTAATTTCTATTTGTACTAGAAGAGCCTTCTGATGCGAGAGTATCACGCATGGTTCTGTCCTGAGCTTGACGAATGGGGGCTGTGAGAGGTTTGGGGTGAGACTCCCCTTGTCTACTCGACTGCTGGGCGTTATGTGTAATAAAAATCATAGAATTCAAGAAATGAAAACACTATTTAGCACGTTATTTATATTATTAAGTATGACTTCTTTTGGTCAAACAAACAGTAAAGTCGATTTGATAGAGTTTATTAGGGAGATTCAAATTTGGGAAAAAGACGGAAATAATATGTCTTTATCTTTTTGGATCCCTACATCTTATTGGAAAATTGCTTTAGAAGATAATCCTCAGATTCCTAAAGAAACACTTTCTCAAATTGAATCAGCATTTAAAGATTATGTATTTGTTTGTGCTTTAGACTTAGATATAAATGCAGATGGTACAATGGACTATACAGAAGAAACAGAACTTAGGAAGACTATTCTAATTGAAGATAATAGAGGAGTTGTGTATAGGCCTCTTGCTGAAAGTAATATTTCGGACGAAGCCAAATCATTCGCTAGTGCAATAAAACCTATGTTTACTCAAATGTTTGGACAAATTGGGTCAGGGATACATTTTTACTTTTTTTCAATTAGAGATCATGAAAGCGAAAATATTATAAACGAAAAGAAAGTGGGTGAATTTACAATAAAACATTCAAGTAGAAATTTTAAATATTTATTACCTCTTGTTACTTTATTACCATCAAAGAAATGCCCAAAGGATGGGGCAACCATGAAAGGAAATTGGAATTATTGTCCTATTCATGGATTAGAATTATAGTCATAATAACTGGCAGTAAAACCTATTAGTAATAGCGTCGTTTGGGACGCTACTACTAATAGGATAAACGTTATGAATAATAAAAAAAAGAATAAGCTTTACTAATGAGATATGCGAATATGACAATCCTTACGGAAGTATGTTTTTAGGTTGTTCATATTCTGATAAACTTTAATAAAAACTTGTTTATGTAAGAGAGCCTTTATTAGTAAGAATTGTCTTTGTAAAATACTCGTAGTATTTCATTGCATAAATCTTTCTTTATTACTTTTTACATAGGCAAAAAAGTAACAAAAACCCCTAGCATCAATACTAAAAGCCTCATAGAGGCCTTTAGTATTGATGCTCTTTGTCTCTACTGCCAGTTTTTGAGCGCCATAGAACTATTGTAAGCTCACCGTTTTATAACTAAGGGCAGTTTTAAAGTTACTGTACTAAGAAAGCGTCTTTATAAAATACTCGTAATACTACATTAGCTAAATAGCGTTAGAAAAACTTCTGTTTGAGGAGGCAC
>JABSPL010000082.1 GCA_013215105.1 Flavobacteriaceae bacterium | reverse complement strand
TAGTTTGGCTTATATTTTATTGTCTGTCAGTGTGTTTCTTACTTTGGTTTTGATTTATCTATGGAAGAAAATTAAAACCGATTTTATATAAATAAAGTTTGTTTATTGTAATTATGAATAAATTTTTAATAAATATAATAGTATTATCAAGTATTCTACCTTATAGCGGTAATAAGGTAGAAAAAGATGTAATAAGAAACATAGAAAATCCAGCATCTCGAAAATTAGGTAGAAAGGTAGTAAGAGAAGGTCACTATGGCGAGTTTTACAAAGCTGTCTCTCCAACATCAATTACACCTGAAAAAAAGAAAAAGTAAGATGAAAAAATATTTATACTTAATAATTCTACTATGTTTTTGTTTAGGCTGTCAGAATAGTTTAAATACCTTTAAAAAAGAAGGCATCACACATATTGATGTTTATTATATACCTTTTGATATACTATCTCCAATAGAGACTACACAAGAGTATATAAAATTGGACATACATAAGAAAGTAATTAAAGGCAATGATATTGAGCAAATTTGCAATGAATTACTATTATTAAAAGAAATAAAGGGTATTGATTATATGGATACTGGCATTTACTTGCGAGCAGATTTTTACAATAAAGACAAAGAAGTATTGAGGCTTTTATTCGATAAGGTTCATTTTAAAATAGATAACACCACTTACAAAGAAAACACAGATTTGGTAAACCTTTTAATCAAATAGATACCTTAAAAGTATATTTGTATTCAGACAGTAAATTCCCGAGTGCTAATACAGAGGTGCTAACGGTTAATTATTACGACAAGTATAAGTTTAAAATCATTAATGATGTAGAGATAGATACTATTGTAGTTTACGGCATAAACGATGATGGTTCTGATAAAATAAGCACAATACGTATCAAAGGACTAGCCACAGGAAGTAAAGTGGAAGTTATAGGGACTGACAAATGGATAACAACCACCACCTACTACGACAGCAAAGCAAGACCAATCTACACCAAAAGTATAAATGAATACTTAGACACACAAGACATAGTAATAACAAAACTAGACTTTGTAGGTAAGCTAATGGTTGGGCTAAGATACCTAAACAGAAAATAAATATAGAATGAATATAACATATAACTATATGTCTCAGTCACTGACTGTAAAAACAACTATAAGTACTATAGTACAATACTATATAAACGAAAAGGTTAATGGAGTAGGTGCCATAGCTGATGGATTTCTACCTCTTGGATATGGAGACTTCGCAGGCTCAATGTTTGATGTTGGGTATGATTTTGACCCTGATAACAAAGGATTGTATTCCGAAACTATCTTAGGCAATAAATCGATGAGTAAAGCTTTAATAGAAGGTACTATAGGTACTATATTTAGTTTAAAAATGCATGGGTTTGAAAAATACGCTCCAGGTCTTGAGAAATCTATTATGGGGCAAGCTGCTGTAGGATTCGCTGTGCAATTTGGTAATAGCTTTGCCCAAAAGAAAATTGCTAAATAATGGATAAAAATAAATTAACAATGGAAGCTAAGGTAGCAGGTATTATATCAGCTATAGTATTAATCGGGTTTGCTGTATATGTATACATACATAATTCTAAGAATAATGAAATGTGGAGTTCTAAGAATGAAAAGAGAATAAGTATAGCAACTATATCTGATTTAGTTTTAAGAGGTAAAACCGTAGATGATTTTAAACATACATATACTATTAATAATAATGTATATAAAGGCTATCATGCACTTTTAGGTAGAGAACTACAGAGTCTATCATATGAAAGAAGACTAAGATTCATAGGAAAACGCTATTTCGTTGTATATGTGGTAAAAGACCCTAGTTACGGTAAAATACTAATGAATAAACCAGTATTAGATAGTATGCTAGTAGCTCCTGCTAATGGTTGGGCTAAGATACCTAAACAGGAAAAATATACAAAGTAAGTATCATATTCAAGATAGTAATTATATGAAAAGGAATTATTGGTTTTAACTTCTTATTTTGGGGTATATAGTAATAATATTAAAGTAATAAATATAAAAGATGGATAAAGGACCAAAAGAAAGAAGTATGAAAATAAATATAAAATCACAGTTAAGTATATCATATAGTTCAATAATTATAATTGTTTTAGGTGCAGTTATAATATCTTATTTCTATAATTATTTAAGTAAAGACGATAGTATTTATATAGCATATGTATGGTGTCTAATAGATGTTATTCCTGTAATAATACTTCATATAATATACTATATTCGTAATAATAAAGAAGAATATACTCTAAAAGCTAATGGTATAGAATATAAAAAAGATAGTGTAACAGTGTTCTATAATTCTTATGATATAAGTAAAATAGTAATATATCTAC
>JABSPL010000081.1 GCA_013215105.1 Flavobacteriaceae bacterium | reverse complement strand
CCACTACTTATCTAACAACCTATCCATCTTTTTGTTTAGCTCCTCTATCTTCCTCTCCAAATTATCGTTATTGTCGCTTACCATTGCATCTACGAATATAGAGTTAACCAGAGACATACCAAACACACCTCCTGTTATTACTATAAATACAAAATATAGATATATAAAAAATGAAACAGTCGAAGATAAACCTTTAGTTATACTCTCAGGTATATCGTACCAACCCTCTACAGTGAATATCTTGAATGTAGAATATAACGAATTAAGTGGATTACCAAAGTACTCTGGAGATAGCTCCTTGAATAGATAGAATGAAAATATACCTATTATAAAAATGTAAATTACAAAACCTAATAAAACTATTACTGAAGCTTTTAAGGCTCTACTCACTCCTTTTATCAGATGATCAATGCCAGGGATAAACTTCAAGAATCTAAAAGATTTGAAAACCCTGAGAACCCTAAATACAAGCAAATAACTCATACTACTTACCTCTATATTACCTACAAACGCTATAAGTGTAGGCAAGGATATTGCTACTAGTACGAAATCAAAAACATTCCAATTGAACTTAAAGTAGTTTCTAATACCTTGCTCCCTTAACTTTACTATTATCTCTATTACAAACAAACCCGTTATTGTATTGTCAGCCAGAGAAAGCATAAAACGACTACTCGTAGACATATCGAAGCCAATGGCAAATATTATTACCGAGTTAAGTAGTATTAATACCAATATGAATACTTGGCTTAAAAATAATTTCTTTATCATTCGTTTTACTTTATTGTTGGTTTTTGACTTATTCTATTTCTAACTTATTTATCTCTTTCATTAACCTATCAGTTTCTGTTAGTGCAACTATTATTTTTTGATAATGCATTATATCGTCAATATCTAACTCTCGTTGCTTACGGTCTTTTAACCATTTTTGTGCTGGTTGGTAGCCACCTATATAAAACTCCCAAGCTACTAATGGTATATTGTCAAAGTACTGCTCTTCGTTTATCCATATTCTACCTAAACCATTCTCTGTATCTGTTATTTCCCAATCTTTTTTACCTACTTTGGTGGTTATAGTATTGCTACCTCCTATTGGGTAGCTAGTTATATAATCTTCTACCTTTTCATTTTCTAACAAGTGTATTTCTCTTATTTGCTTACCTAAACTTACCAATTCCCAGAAAGTAGTCACATCTTTAGGGTATGGTACTCTTGGGAAGTCTATTTTTAAGAATTCTTTGTATTTCTCTCTGTATGTTGGGCTGTGTAGCACCGCATATATATAGTCTAGTATGTCTATAGGATGCAAAAGAGAATGATTTTTTTTAGAAACTATAGAGTTGTTAGGGTTATTTTGCTGTGATTTAAGCATTATATCTTTACCTGTTACAAATGCCTCTTTAGGATTAGGGCTATAAACAAGACCTATCTTCTTTGCTATATCCGCTACTATATCTTTATCTAAGTTCGGTACTCTTTCTGTAGCTCCTTCTATTCCTATGTCTTCTGTAGTGTCTGGGTAGAGGTAGAGAGGGAATGCGTAAGTTTGAAATCCATAAAAGTTCAAATCTATTGTTGTATTAGTAATTAAAATTGAACTTAAATATTCTGAGTTAACAAGTTTCCTCATAGAAACAAGTGCATAATTATTTTTATCAATAAATTGTTCTGTTATACGTTGTCTTGGATATGCCATGAATCCCTTTGTAGTACCAGTATAACAAGTCCATCTAGTATCAAAGGGTTTATATCCATATTGTATTAGTTTATTTTTATTAGTCAGCAAATCTTTTTTAGCTAGATTCATTTTCCAATCACGTCCATCAGGTCTTTCATTATATTTAGTCCTAAATTCTTCTATTTCCAAATTTTTAAAATCATAAATAGTTTTTTCTAAACTGTCTTTCTTTTTATGTATTACTAAGCTATCTCTTTCGGTTTTCACTCCACTAGCCCCGTCTATAAAAACTTTATTAATTAAAAAACCTTTTTCATATGCGGAGAAAAGAGTCCAATCTTTTTTTATGATATAATATTCAGGTTCTTTGTTTTTAATTATATTCCACTCTATACTTTTTAAAGAATTATTCTTCAGAAAATCATATTTAACTTCTCTTTTACCAAACAAGTCATAATTAAAGACTTTACCTAATTCGCCTTTTTTCTTCTTACCTGTTTTTACAAATATATTAATAGAGACTCCTTGCATTATATCAAATACATTTTGGTCTACAGAGCCATCAAGGCATACTTCTTTTTTCTTGCTGTTTCCGTGTAAATCGAGAATATATAGCTTATCAAAGCTCTCTAATAAACTCTTTCTCATTTGCCTAAATACTATACCGTCAATAAAGCTATTATTAGAAACATATGCTAATATTCCTTCTTCATTTTTATCTACAAAATATTGACCATACCTTATAAATTTAACATAATCATCAGATAATGAATTGTAACTTTTTTCCTTTAGGTCTTTTTTATAATCTTCTAGTAATTTTATAATCCAATCACTCTTATTAGTACTACTAATAGCATAAGGAGGATTCCCCATAATACACATAACAGGAGAATCTCGTTTTATACTATTAGCTTCGTTTGCTTCTTTACTTAACCAGTTCGAAAACAAAGTACCAGCATCGGGGTGGGCTTCTTCTAGGCTATTGGTAAGGTATATTCTGGTTCTTTGGGTTTTGGTAGGTTTAAATCCTGTTTTCTTTAGTAATAAGTCTATTTGCAAATGAGCCATAGCATAACTAGCCATCAATAACTCAAAACCGTTTAGCCTAGGTATAAGGTCGTTTTCTACATAAGAGCTCCAAATACCTTCCTGCCCTTTAAACTTTTTATGCACGTGTTTTATTACCTCTGCCAAAAACGTACCTGTACCCGTTGCAGGGTCAAGTATCTGTACTTTATGTACTTGTTTTTCTACTTGTTTGTATCCTGTAGCAGTACGTTTGTCAGCTATCTGTTTATAATCTACTTTTATAGTTGTTTTAGAACTATCGGCTAAACCTTTTGGTAAGTCAAATTCGGTTTTTAGTATATCGTCAACTGCTCTTACTATAAAGTTAACCACGGGAGCAGGTGTGTACCATACCCCTCTTGCTTTTCTTAGTTTTGGGTCATATTCGGCAAGGAAGTTTTCGTAAAAGTGTATAATAGGATCTTCCATTTTGGTAGACTTACCATAGTTTTTAAGAATTTCTTCTACATTACAAGCTAAGAATATTTCTGTTAAGTTGTCGACTATCCATTTTATACGGTCGTCAATATCAGGACCTGCTATATAGCCAAACAATTTCCTAAGAAAGGGATTAGACTTAGGTATTAGTTCGGCAGCTTCTTGTCTGCTAAAAGTATCTATAGTAGGGTCGTGTAGTCTTGCTGCAAACATACCATAAGCAATAGTTTGTGCATAAACATCGGCAAAACCTTTTGCCGTAATATCGTGAACTAGTATCTCTTTGAAAGCGTTCATTTGTTCTTTCAGAGTACTATTTTCTTCATTGTCTTGGTCACTATTAAGCGATTTTTCTATCACATCGCTTAATAGTCTAGCTTTACCAGCCATCATTTCGGCAAGTCTTTTAGAGCTTTTTATGTTCTGACCTATATGTTCACAGAACGATTTCATAAGGTCTTCGAATGTTCTAAAGTTTTCGGGAATAGCTACTATACCTTTTTCGGTTACTTTAGCAATAGCTATTTTGGTTATAAGTTCACCATCTTTATAAAAATGAAAGTTAATATAGTCGGTAAATATCAGGTTATCTAGCGAGGCTTTATATCGGTCGAACTGTTCTTTGTTAACCGACTTCTTTTTTCCTTCGAGGTCTTTATCACCAATATCTTTGGCTTCAATAAAACCAACGGGAATATCTTTTTTGGTCAATATATAATCGGGAGCACCGCAGGCTTGTCTTTTGGGTTCGTTGGTGGCTCTTACGGTTGGTATTAGGCTTTCTAGTAATTGTTGAAGGTCACCTCTAAAAGTATGTTCTGTTGCATTCCCTAATAAGTATCGTTGGTTTATATTGCTTATATACTCTTCTATAGTCATTGTTTTTTTCTTTATGGGTTTACCTTTTCTTATCTATCAGTTTTACAGCTTACTTCCCTCCTTTAAATCATCTCCCCAAACCTCTCAAAAACATCTTAAAACTCAATAGTTTTATTCTATGAGAGTATTTTATTCATCAGAAAGTAATATTCTATTTACCCCCTCAATCGGAACTCCCAAAATTAAGAAAAACACTCAATACAAACTAGTTTTTGTAAGTGTATTTTCCTTATATATATTAGATTTCATTATCTTCCTTTTATAGGCTTTGCAATACTTCCTTATCTTGTTGCTTTAGGTGTTTATTAAGTACTGAGTTTTGATATAATGACATTTATTCCAATGTATGTTTTTTAGGTTTTTATTGAGGTGTGTAGTGGTTAGTGTATGTCTTGTTAACTGCTTTTTTATTTTATATTCATAAATGTTTCAATTTCAGTTATCCAATTTGGAGGAGATTCGGATTCTAAATTGCAATAATTAGCACAAATATTTTTCTTATTCTTATCTATAAAGATATTAAGTAATTCTTTGTTTTCACGAGTTGTTTTTCCATTTTGAAGAGTTTGATTTAAAATAGAATTATCTCCTTTTATAAAACTAGAATTGACTCCCTTATCAAACTCAAAAAGACCCCAAACTTTTTTAATTTCCTCATCTCCATTGTTTTCAATTGTATTATCCAATGCTTCATAAAATGATTTTGAATTTAAAGCTTCTTCAATTTCCGTTGGATATCTCAAATTGGAATTTATTTTTTCTAGGATTACTTTGTTATTTTTGTCTATTTGTAGTCTTCTAATTTTTAAAATACCATTTTGCGTTTTTTCCGGTATATCAAGACTTATTCCTTGCTTATCCGTATCGATCAAGCAAAATATTTTTCCTTTGAAAGCTTTATTATCTGATTTTTGAGAAATAGGTAAGTACAAGTATTCATAGATAATTTTCACTATTGTACAGCCACCAACAGGTAAAATCCTAATATTATTAGTGGATGATAAATAGTTAGATAAATAATTTTTATCTTCTTCACTTTCTACAATTATCCAATTATAGTTATTAAGTCTCATAGAACTAATAATGGCAGATGCTAAGTCGAAAAAACTTTTAAACTGAATATCTTCTGGATGCTCCCCTCTTTCTTCAAAATAATTTCTAAACGAGAATTCTGATATGGTTGGAGTATTTACATTCTCAGCATCAACGTGGTAAAGATTTCCATTTTCAATAATAGGTAAAGCTCCATACCAATGACTTGTTATAAACATTTGATGACCATATTTACTCGATAACTCTTCTAATCTTTCAAACTGTTCATAACACATTGAAATATGCAAAGAAGATTCAGGTTCATCTATTGCAAGAATTATTTCTTTACTTCTATTTGTATCCTGTGTAAGGAAGGCATAAGCAATATCAATTAATGTTTTTTTACGTTCTCCAGCTGAAAGATTTTTAATTGCTCGTTCTCCTTTTCGTAATTTACGCTTAGAAAAAAATGATTCTATAATAACGTCAGTTAGATGATTTGCTGTAAGCTTTGTTTTTGCTCGATATTCCTTTTGAAAATTATAATCAGAATCAATTATTTGTATTTTATTTTCAATTTCTTCAATGAAAATTTCAAGGTCTTCATTCATTATTTGTAGAGGATTAATTTTTTTATCTCTATTTAAAATTGATTTTGTTTCATATTTATGATTTAAAGTTTCTTCAATTTTATCTTTAATACTTTGACTCATTAAATCTTGCATTCCCTTTGCTTCAAGCGTTAAAAATTCATCTATTGAAGTCTCAACAGGAATGTATAAATAATTGTAGATTTTTAATAAATCTGTTTTTAATTGGTTTAATGTCTTTTGATAAAGTTTCATCTCAAATCCAGACGATTCAACTTTTTTCTTTATAGCTTCATTAAAAGTAATGAAAGTAGTTTCAAATTGTGATAAAAAAGTATTTCCAGCAATAAGAAGATAATGTGTCTCTTTATTTTCTATTAAGTTATCACGTTGTTCGAAAAAAGATTTGTAATTCTTATAGTTTGGTAAATTTTCATTTACTTCAAACAAAAAGTCACTTATTATTGGTAAAAGTTCTTTGCAATTTTTAGAAAACTTATTAATATTTTCTTTAGGGATTAAGAAAGTAGGAGCAATAAATCCCTCTTCTTTTTTCTCATTATAGTGAAGAATAAATTCTCTTGCATTAAAGTAGGTATCTAGTGCTTCCAAAATGGAACTTTTTCCAGCACCATTTTGACCTATAAAAAAATTAAATTTTTCTAATCTTTTTATTCCAAATGGGATATAATTAGCGCCTTTATAAACTTTATAGTGTCTTACAAATATTCCTATTAACATATTTTATTCTTCTTTTGGGTAATTGCAATTAACGTTCAGTTATACGAATATCGTATATCCAACCTTTATAGTACTTCGTTATATTTTTAAAATATAACGTCACAAATATATGTATTTATTTAACCAATAGTATAATATTTTAAAGTATTCCAAACTTAAATAAAGTATAGACTTAAGAATACACTTAAAAACAAGCAAACTGTGATTTAAGAGTGTTTACAGTAGATAGAATAAACGAACCCATTTCACAAGCGTACAACAGTCCAATAAAATCACCATTATTGAGCTATCCTCTTAAAATCTTTCTTTCCCTTAAAATTCAGAGGCAATAGCTACAGGAGATCACAAAAAAAGTAATACGATACATTACTAGGCTGAGAAGCTTTGGAGTAAAGTAAAGGCATTAGCCTAAGGCTTGGGGTAGAATCTTCCTCCTTTAGGTGGGAGAGTTGTCAAAAGAAATCTTAGTATTATTATTTAATTCCCTTGTGATTTTTCCCAATGATTGGGAATTTAGAATATTTCTTCGTATATTTGTATAAGCAATATATTAATATGTATGATAAAATTACTTAACACAATTGACAACCTTAACATAATACAGGGATTTCTTACAGAGACAAAAAAAAGAATTTCTGAAGGTGTGGATATAACTTTTACAAGGAAAGCAAGTTCAGAGTTAGAAGAAATTATGCTTGGTTATGATATTAATGAAAATGATATCGAAAATGCTATTCTAAACTTAACACCTGAAAACTATTATAGAGGAGTTGATCCGTCAGGTGGAGCTGATTTTAATGTTTGTGCCTTTCGTGTGTTTGTAGGAAGTGATGATGTTGAAATTTATCTAAAATATGGACTTGAAGTTAATGGTTTACAAATACTGATATTTTCCAATCATATACCTAATTTTCCAATGAGTCAACCTTTTAAAAATTAAAGTTATGGGAACAAAAAAAATACTAACAAGAGACAATAAACCTACGGATGAGTTACAAAGAGAGGTCAATAAAATATTCAAAGGCATTAAATTGTCATATAAAGAAGTGTATTATTTAGACTATGATGTGGATGAAGATACAGGTATGATTGATAAGCATAATAAAGTTGAGTATTATACCAAAAGTCAAATTAGCCGTAATATGAAAACTCTAAAGAGCTCTTATCTTATTTCAAAAGGAGCAGCTGCTCCAAATGAAATTATTAAATTTAGAGAAAAATACCATATTGCGGCATCAACATTAAGTATCATATTAGGTTTTAGTAAAAACACAATTTCTAATATTGAAAATAATGGAGTAACATCTCTAACTAGTGGAAGGCTAATTAAAATGAGTATTAATAATAAAGATATTATATCTTATTATATTAAGGTATGTGATTCTATTGATAACCTTAAAAAGGAAGAACTTTCAACTAGAATAATGACATTAGGTCTATAGAAATTTACGCTTCTAATCCAATGATGTTTGATGATTAAATAGTTCATTTAAACGATCGTTTAAATGAACTATTTACTAAAAACACTTTTACCTTTAAAACCAACCAACTAAGAGTTCATTAAACTAGTTCATTTAATTAGTCTATTTTTGGACGTTTAAATGAACTAATTGAGTATGTTTGTTATTATTTGAAAAAAACCTCCAAACCTATGATATTCGCATACGCTAGAGTGTCAACCGAAGGACAGAACTTCGATTTACAATTTGGATTATCTAATTTATATTGTCAAGTATAATGTTTGGTTTACTTGATTTGAAATAAAAACATTATCTTTGTATTATGGTTAGCGTAATGAGAAAAATAGAGAAACAATTAATTAAAATAAGAGTTGGTACTACTTTTAAGTATCAACAGCTATCTATTGCTCCAAATGAATACGGTGCTGCTACTAAAGCTATTGAAAGGTTTATATCGGAAGGGATGATAAAGCGTATTTCTACAGGTGTGTTTTACAAACCTCTACAAACAGTTTTCGGAGAATTGATCCCTAATGAAGATGAACTATTAAAATCTTATCTTTTTAAAAACAATAAGAGAATAGCGTATGTTACAGGCATATCATTATACAATAAGATGGGCTTAACTACTCAGGTTTCCAAAAGCATAAAAATAGCCTGTAGAGATAAAAGAATAACTATTTCTATCGGTAATATAAAAGGTTCTCCTGTCAAAAGCTATATAGATGTCACATCTAATAACTTTCATTTATTAGGATTTTTAGACGCTCTAAAAGATTTTAAAAAGATCCCTAATTTAGATAAAAAAGATGGTATTATAATACTTACAAATATATTAAAAGGATTAGATACTAACGAAATCAAGTTATTAATAAAATCATCCTTGTCTTACCCTCCTAGAGTTAGAGCTTTTTTGGGAGCTTTATTAGAAGTTCTTGATATTGAAACTATAAATATTAAAAAGAGTTTAAATCCTCTTTCTGAATACAATTATACTATATCAGAGGACTTATTAAGTACCGTTAATAATTGGAACATTATATGAATTTACACGAAAACACAGAATTATTTAAGCAAGCCATAATTGCTACTTCTCAACAAAAAGGAATCCCTGAAATTTATATAGAAAAAGATTACTGGGTTACTTTAGCACTTAACATAATATATAAGGGAGAACTAAGTAAGGACGTTGTTTTTAAAGGAGGTACAGCACTGTCTAAATGCAATAATATAATAGAACGTTTTTCTGAAGATATCGATTTAGTTGTATTACGAAATGAAGGTGAAACCAATAATCAGCTTAAAACTAAAATTAAGAAAATTTCTAATTACATATCTGGGATTATCCCTGAAATAGATATAGAAGGTATAACTCATAAAAAAGGTATGATACGTAAAACAGCACATAGCTATGAAAAATGTTTTGATGGAGATTTTAACCAAGTTAGAGATAATATTATAGTAGAATCAACCTGGTTAGGTCATTTTGAGCCTTATGAAAGTTCTGAAACATCATCTTATATTTATGAAATGATGTTACTATCTAACCAGGATAATCTTATTGAAAAGTACCAAATGAGACCTTTTGAGGTTTTACTATTGAGCCCTAAAAGAACTTTATGTGAAAAAATAATGAGCTTAGTTAGGTTTTCTCAGACAGAAAATCCTATATCTGACTTAAATAATAAAATAAGGCATATTTACGATATCTATATGATACTCGAAAACCAAGAATTAAATTCTTTTTTTGAATCTTCACACTTTGATGACATGCTGATAAAAGTAGCCAATGATGATGTATATAGTTTTAAAAACAATAATAAATGGCTATACAATCATCCTTCAACAGTTATATTATTTTCAGAAACCGAAAACACTTGGGCTAAGTTAGAAAACACTTATAACACTATATTTAAAGACCTAGTCTTCGGTAAGTTTCCTGAAGACAAGAAAATGTTAAGTACTTTAAATATAGTATCCGATAGATTAAAAAAAATTAAATGGAATATTGAAAATCTAAAATAATAACCTATGATATTCGCATACGCAAGAATTTCCACTGAAGCTCAAAACTTCGATTTACAGTTAGATGCTTTTAAAAAAGAAAATATAGATCCAAAGAATATATATATAGATATATCTTCAGGAGCTAAAGAAAAGAGAAAAGGTTTAGACGAGCTTTTAACTAGGTTAAAAAAAGGAGATGTCTTACTCGTATGGAAGATTGATAGAATAGCTAGGAGTACTATACATCTAGCTCAATTGATGGAAGAATTCAATACTAAGGGTATTGATTTTAAAAGCATACAAGAACCTTTCTTAGATACTGGTTCTTCTCAAGGTAAATTCATCTTCACTATGTTTTCGGCTATTTCACAATTAGAGAGAGATATAATAATAGAACGAACCAATGCAGGTTTAGAAGCTGCTAAGTTAAGAGGTAGAGTTGGAGGAAGACCAGGAGGACTTACTAAAAAAGCAGAGGTTAAAGCTAAATTAGTAGCTTATATGTATCAACAAAAATAAAATAGCGTAACTGATATATGCAAAGAAATTGAGGTTTCTAGAGCTACTTTTTATAAGTATTTGGAGTTTGAAAAAGTTAGCATTGGGAAGAAAGCCTCTTAAGGTCAAAACCTTGGCTTATAACCCTTTTATTTATATATATTTAAGTAGTTTAGTTTTTAATAACACACTATAGTACACGTTTTGAGCCAAAAAGCCTTTTAAATCGTTATAATTTAAAAGGCTCTTTGGTTTTATGTGTTTTACAAATATAGTGTGTTTATTTGTAATTATGTTTTATTGTGAACAGTCTGTATCGTTTGTGGTTAGGGTAGTTTCGAAGTCATCAGTATAATAACCACCCCATTGGCCCCATTGGTCAGATAAATCCCATACGCTTTGAGGTAGGCATTTAAGACTATTATTATAGCTTATATCTAAACCTATAAGAGCAGTCAGCTTACCTATGCTCTCAGGTAAAGATGTTAGGTTGTTATTATATCTTATACTTAAACTAGTAAGAGCAGTTAGGTCACCTATGCTTTCAGGTAAAGATATTAGTTTGTCATTATCTCTTATATATAAACTAGTAAGATTAGCTATATTACTTATGCTTTCAGGTATAGATATTAGGGCATCATTATCTGATATATCTAAACTAGTAAGGGTAGTCATATTGTCTAGTGATAGAGATGTTAGTTTATCATTATTCCATATACTTAAACTAGTAAGAGCAGTCAGCTTACTTATGCTTTCAGGTAAAGAGGTTAGTTTATCATTGTTTGCTATATGTAATTCAGTAAGAGCAGTTAGGTCACCTATGCTTTCAGGTAAAGAACTTATGTTTTTAAGACCTTCTATATATAAACTGGTAAATGTAGTAATAGAACTAAGATTACTTAAAATTACACTTTCAAACCTGTTTAAATTCCTTAAGCTTAGCGATCTAAGTTCTCTAAGGTTACCTATGCTTTTAGGAAGTGCAACTATTTCATAAGTATCAGATATACTTAAATAATATATTCTATTATTATTTAAGTATATATAGAAACATCTTTGCTATAACTCATAAAGCCCACCAACTTATGTATATCTGCTAGAGTAATATCGTCTACATTGTCTTTCCATTCTATACTGTTTATTTCCTCGTCTCCTAAAGTAACACCTTCCATAAGGTCTTTTATTACCATATAGTCAGTAGCATAACTAAAAGTAACATCAGTTTCTCCTTCAGTTTCTCCTGTTCCTTGTGGGTTTTCAGTTTCAGGTGTTTCAGTCTCTTCTTTATCGTTACAACTGATAAGAATAAATAACAGTGATAATACTAGCAATTTGATTGTTTTCATGTTTTTTTTAATTATAAAGCCTTGTACTTTTGATGTTTAGGTTTTTTTGTTTTATGCTTTAATTAGCTAAATTAATATTAAAAACTAAAAAAAACATTATGTTTTGGTTTTATTTTAAAGTTATATGAGGTTTTACTAATCAGCCAATATACTTATACCTAATAACTGCCTTGTTACCTGTTTTTGCGAGTGTGTTTTTCCTTATTGTATATTATTGAAGGGGTTAAGTGAGTTGTTTTAATTCACATCTCTTAGGGAAAAAACCTTATAAGGATTATTAATTAATAATTAGATAAAAATATTATACACATAAATTATACGTAAAAACATATAAAAACGACTCAGCCATACAAACTATACGTAATTACGTATAATATTGTATATTTGCATTGTATTATACGTAAAAACATATAATGAAAGATTTATCTACATTCGTAAAAGAAAGAAGAAAAGCAATAGGGCTGACTCAAGAAGAGTTTGCAAATAGAGCAGGGGTAGCCTTAACGGTTATCAGAAAAATAGAGCAAGGAAAAACCAATCTATCCTTAGATAAGGTTAATATAGTACTTGCTATGTTTGGGCAAATATTAGCTCCTATATCGGTAAGAGAACTTGAAAAAATAGACAATGAGAATAGCTGAAATATTTTATAAAGACAAACTTGCAGGGATATTAAAAGAGTCTGATCTGGGTGAATATTCCTTTGTTTATCAAGCAGAATATATAAAAGAACATAGCAATGATTTTATATGTTTTTCTATGCCTGTAAACGACAATATATATACAAGTGACAGGTTATTTCCTTTTTTTGAAGGATTGATTCCTGAAGGTTGGTTGCTAAATATAGCTACTAAAAATTGGAAAATAGATAATTCTGATAGAATGGGTCTTCTACTTGCTTGTTGTAACAATTGCATAGGAGCAGTTAGTGTAAAACCTTTAAAAATTAAAGATGAAAAATAAATGTTTGTACTGCTATAAACGATTAGAAAAAGGTGATTATCATCAAGGCTGTAGTTTGAGTTTCTTTGGAAACAAACAAGCTCCTGAGTTAGATTACTCTTTGGAACAAATGAATGATTTGGCTAAATACATAGTAGAAAGAAGCGTATCGGTACCAGGTGTACAAGCCAAATTATCTATGAGTTTGTTAAATCAAAAGTCCGCTAAACAAGATAATAGACTTACTGTAGTTGGTGCTTTGGGTGGTAATTATATATTTAAACCTCCTACTGTAAACTTTCCTGAAATGCCCGAAAATGAGCATTTGACTATGAAAATAGCCGCTGCTTTTGATATAAAGACAGTTCCTACCCTGATACGTTTAAAATCAGGAGAGCTATCATATCTGACCAAACGGATAGACCGAACAGAACAATCTGATAAAATACATATGTTAGATATGTTTCAAATAACACAAGCCGTTAATAAATATAAAAGTTCAATGGAAAAAATATCTAAGGCTTTAAACTCATATACTACTAATATTGTTTTCGATAAAATTCAGTTTTTTGAATTGACAGTGTTTAGTTTTTTGTTTGGTAATAACGATATGCACCTCAAAAACTTTTCTATGATAGAAACTCCATTGGGTTGGTCTTTATCTCCTGCTTACGATTTATTAAATGTAGCAATAATAAATCCAGAGGATAAAGAGGAATTAGCACTTACTCTAAACGGAAAGAAAAACCGTTTGAATAAGCAAGACTTTAATTCCTTTGCTATAAATATGGGACTAAACGACAAACAGATAAATTCGGTTTATAAAAGACTTCTAAAAAATAAAAATATAGCAGAAGACCTGATTAATATTTCTTTTTTGAGTAAAAATAAGAAAGTAGATTATTGGAATTTGGTAATTAGAAGATATAAAAGACTATTTTAACTAAATATTATATTTCAAATATTGTTTATGTCATAGATGTTTTATTAATAATATTTACCTCAGAAATTTTCATATACTATTGTTATTCAGTAAAATGATAATTATTAGCTTTAGTAATCATTTTATAGGCTTATCCGAGGGTATCTGGACTTTCTCTTAAATAGTATTTTCTCCCTTAAAAAACTTTAGATAACTACTTATATACCAGCAAAAAGGAAATAGCGTAACAGATATATAAAGAAGTTGGGGTTTCTAGAGCTACTTTTTATAAGTATTTGGAGTTTGAAGGGGTTGCTATTGGGAAGAAAGCCTTTTAAAAATAGATGTATTACTTAAAATAGTAGATAATAATACTAGTGTTAATGATGATGATTTTATACTATTAGATAGTCTATCGGATAAAGTTGCTGACTATGAAGAAAAATATATGTCTATAGATAAACCTTTGCTTATAGATGTAGTGAGATTAAGAATGGAAGAGCTTAACCTTAAACAAAAAGACTTAGCAGAATTATTAGGTACTTCTACTACCAGAATAAGCGAATATTTAAAAGATAAAAGACAAATAACTTTAGAAATAGCAAAGAGACTGCATATTGATTTGAATATAGATGCAAGTATTATTCTGTAATAATTCAAACCCTCCCACAAAAAGTAACTTTAGTAACATATTATCATATTAACATTCACTATGTTTGCCCAAAACACAACCTATCAAAGATATAAAGCTAGGCTTAAAAGAAAATTGGAAACAATTTACAATATTAGTTATAGTAAACGCCTTTGTAGGAGGAATGGTAGGTCTGGAAAGGTCAATATTGCCAGAGATAGCCGAAAAAGAATTTGGCTTAGCAGTTAAGACTGTTATACTATCGTTTATAATAGTTTTTGGAGTTACTAAGGCAATTACAAACTATTATGCCGGTGTTTTGGCTAACAAATATGGTAGGAAAAACTTATTAATACTCGGCTGGTTATTTGGTATCCCTATTCCTTTTGTATTGATGTATGCCCCCGATTGGAATTGGATAATAGTAGCAAATGTACTGTTAGGTATCAATCAGGGATTGGCATGGAGTAGTACTGTGGTAATGAAAATAGATTTGGTAGGCGAAAAGCAAAGGGGTTTTGCAATGGGGCTTAACGAGTTTGCTGGTTATATATCGGTGGCAGCTGTAGCTTTCTTGACAGGTTATATAGCTGGTGAATACGGGCTGAGACCTTATCCTTTTTATATAGGTGTAGTTTTGGTAGTATTTGGTCTTCTCTCTAGTGTTTTCTTAGTCAAAGACACCCGAGGACATGTAGCCAAAGAAGGAAAATTCAGCAAAGTTCCTTTACTTAACAATGTGTTTTGGGATACTACCTGGAAACACAAAAACTTAGGTTCGGTATCGCAAGCAGGGCTTGTCAACAACCTTAACGACGGTATGGTTTGGGGTATATTTCCCATATTACTAGCTAGTAAATACTTTACGATACAAGAAATAGGAATAATTACAGCAATATACCCTGCTGTGTGGGGAATAGGTCAGTTGTTTACTGGTAAAATGGCTGATAAATACCCTAAAAAGCAAATGATGTTTTACGGTATGTTAGTGCAAGCTATAGCTTTGTTTATGCTAGCTTATGCCGATAGTTTTAGTCAATATGTGGTTTTATCTGCTTTTTTGGGTTGGGGTACAGCTATGGTTTACCCTACTTTCTTAGCATCTATAGCCGAAAACACTAACCCTACCGATAGAGCCAAAAGCATAGGGATATTCAGACTATGGAGAGATATGGGTTACGCAATAGGAGCTATACTAACTGGTCTAATAGCCGATTATTACAATATAAACATAGCTATTCTGTTCATAGGAATTCTTACTTTGATATCTTCTGTAATTATAAAAGTAAGAATGAAATAGTTAAATTTTAACTATAGATAGTACAACTTTCCTACTCATCTTACGGTGATTGTAATCATACACTTTGTCTGTTTCACATCTGGCATCCTTAGGTATTTCTCCATGATTTATTATTGTTAGTCTATCTTTTTTAACACCTTTACTTATTATAGCTTTATTTATAGTATTAGCTCTTTCATAAGATAATTTCTCGTTGTATTCTTTAGACCCTTTGTAGTCGGTATAGCTTTCTATTTTTATATTATAGTTCGAATTTATTTTTACAAACTCTATCAGTTGACTCATTTTATTTACAGACTCATCAGCTATAACATGAGAACCAAACTTATAGTATATTTTTATTTGTTTTGGTATTGTAATCTTTAAAGTGTAGTTTTTTTCAGAAAGACCTCTATCCAGAGTTTCTATGTTTTCAAAATAAGGAAGCTTACAAAATATATTTACAACTCTAGGGATAACTCTTATTTTCAAAATCTTAACATTTACTTCTATCTTTTCAGATCCTTTCTCTATATTTAGAATATTAGAATAAGGATGATATCCTTGCTTGGATACCGATATTTTATAATCATAATTATAACAATTCTCTTGAGTATTGTACTTGTATATTCCTTGATTAATAATCAAAACATTAGTTTTATCTTCTGTAGACAAGGTAACATCAGCCACTAAAAAGTCTTTATTACTTAAGCTATCTACTACATTTATTACTATGTCGACATTACATTTTCGTATATACCTTTTAGTTTCTTTAAAATAATAAATATCGTCCTTCCCTACACCTCCACTTCTGTTAGATGAAAAATAACCTTCATTTTTTTTGTTTATTATATACCCAAAATCGTCGTATTGAGTGTTTATAGGTTCTTTTAACATAGTTCCTTTTTCGAACAAACCATTTTCTAATTTAGAGCTCATATATATATCGAGGTTCGGACGTTTTTCATCACCCTTATTACTAGCATAGTAAAGAATATCATCATGTCTTATGAAAGGAAAAGCTTCTTTACTACTGGTATTTATATTTTCCCCCAGGTTAACCGGCTCTCCAAAACTACCATCTTTATTCATATCTACTACATAAATATCGTTATCACCAAAACCTCCTGGCATATTAGACGAAAAGTACATTTTAGTATTATCTTCGTTCAGAGCAGGGTGTGCTACCGAGTATTTAGGATCACAAAACGGTAAAGATTTTACATTAATATGCTTACCTTCTTTGGTTACATTCGCTCTATAGATATACAGTGTTTTTATTTTTTTATAAGTATTTTTCCTTTCAGCAATACTATTATTAGACGTAAAGTAAACCGTTTTACCGTCTTTGGTATAAACCAGATTAGTCTCATGGTGTTTATTTTCAGAATTAGCTTTAAAGGGTTTTGTTTTTATAATCTCACTTCCTTCTATAGTAGCTATATTCAACCCGAAATACGATTTCTTTTCCACCTTCTGTAACGAAGAATATATTATATATTCATTCTTATAGAAAGTAGCTCCAAAATCAGAATTAACCGTATTTAAACTTAAATTTTTTATAGTGTATTCCCCTGTGTTTGTTATCTGTGAAAACAAACTATTCCCTATCATTAAGGTTAATATTATTGCTTTTTTCATAGTAATGTCTTTTTTACTAGTAAAGATATTGTTTTTACCTTAGAAAACAAACAAGCTTAAGAATTAATTTACTGAAAAACAAATAATTGCACTTACTTAACAATGTAACTCAGATAATCCTTCTTCATCACATATCACCTCCATAGCTAACTCTCTCCCTAAGACAAAAGCATTATTAACAGAAGTATGCCCAGCTTCAAAACCAAAACAAACAGGTATATTATTAGGTATATATTCCAAGATAACTTGTTCTATAGTCTCTCCGAAATCTATATCGTTGTCAGGTATTCCCGAGAAAGTACCGACTATTAGACCTTTTATATTATCGAAAAAGCCATTACGCTTAAGGTTTTGCAACATCCTATCTATTACATACATATACTCTCCTATTTCTTCTATAAACAGTATTTTATCGTCTGTCGACAGGCTAGTACGAGTCCCTATAGTACTGTGTAGCATGCTGAGGTTACCACCTACTACTTTCGCTTTAGCGATTCCTTTTACATTGTATTTATTCGGTTTTATTTCGTGTTTTATTTCAGCTCCAAACAAACATTTACTGAGAGAATCTAGGTTGTTATTACTATCTTCAGAAACCAAGTTAGCAGGCATTGTAGCATGTATTGACTCTATATTCATATTATTCAATACCGAGTGTATTACGGTTATATCCGAAAATCCTATTATCCATTTGGGGTTTGTTTTTAGTCCCGAAAAGTTTATTTCGTCTATTATTCTCACTGAACCATATCCTCCTCTGGCGCACCATATAGCCTTTATAGAATTGTCATCTATCGCACTTTGTAGGTCTTTGGCTCTGTTTTGGTCAGTTGCCGAAAAGTGATTATAATCATCAAATAGATGCTCTGCCAAGACGCATTCTAAACCCCATTGCTTAGCTATACTTACGGCATAGTTTATAGTTTGTTTGTTTTTGATGATTCCCGCAGGAGCTACTATTGCTATTTTATCGCCTTTTTTGAGGAATGGTGGTTTTATTGTTGACATTATATATTGCTTTGTTTTGATGGATATAAAAATAATTAAATTAGTAGTTAATAGCCAAATTATATGATTTTAATTTTTGTACATTTGAAGTTTAATAAATTTTTATACATTTATGCCAGGTTTTCTTAACAAAGTGATGCTAATAGGTTATGTAGGTAAAGGAGTTGATTTGCATTATTTCGAAAAAGGAAAGTGTGTAGGGCGGTTCTCCATGGCAACTAACGAGTCGTATATTTCGAAGAAAACGGGAGAAAAAGTAACTAACACTCAGTGGTATACCATAGCCGTAAATAATGCTTTAGCCGAAATGTGTGAGAAATATTTAAACAAAGGCGATCAAATATATTGTGAAGGCAAACTGAGTATAAAAACCAAAGAACAAAACTCAGTAGAGAGCACAACTGTAGAAATAATAGCCAAAACTATAACATTTCTATCAAAAAAAGATAACTCAAAAAACTAATATAAATTGGACGTAGACCCCTTATTATCTATCATATTACCTTATATAAATATACTAATACTCGTATTACTATTACTATCATCAGCTCTTATATCGGGCGCAGAGGTTTCTTTTTTCTCTTTATCTAAGACTACTTTAATATCGTTAGGTAACGAAAAAGATAATACTAGCAAACGTATAGCTGCTCTGCTAAGCAAGCCTAAGCAACTATTAGCAACCATACTTATAGTTAACAATTTCATAAATATACTTATAGTTTTAGTTTTTGCGTACAATAGTAATGTATATTTTGCCGATTTAAACTATACTGTCAATTTATTAGGCTATCAGTTAGGCATGAGGTTTATAATAGAAATAGGGCTTATAACTTTTCTAATATTGCTTTTTGGAGAGGTATTACCCAAAATATATGCTAGTAGAAACTCATTGAAATTTTCTAAACTGATAGTGACACCAATCTCGGTACTAGATAGTGTATTGTTGTTTTTGAGTATTCCTTTGCTTAAAATGACCAATATAGTCGAGAGAAGATTGAACAAGAAAAAAGGTAATATATCTATAGAAACTCTATCAAAAGCACTGGAGCTATCCGACAAGGAAAGTGACCAAAGCAATAGTCATAAAATGCTAGAGGATATAATTGCTTTCGGGAGTATAGAAACTATACAGATAATGACTCCCAGGATGGATGTTATTGCTTTTTCAGAAAAAGAAAAACATATAGATATAATAAAAAAGATAGCCGAAAACGGGCACTCGAGACATCCTGTTTACAAGGATAATATAGATGATATTATAGGAGTATTATATGCCAAGGATCTTATTATACACTTATCCAAAGAAGAATACAACTGGACAAAGCTTATCAGAAAACCTTTTTTTGTACCTGAGAACAAAAAAATAGACGATTTACTTACCGATTTTAAAGAAAAGAAAAACCACCTAGCTATAGTTGTTGACGAATATGGAGGTACTAGCGGTATAGTAACCCTAGACGATGTACTCAAAGAAATAGTAGGAAATATAGACGACAATGATGAGGTTAGCGGAGTAGCATACACCAAAATAGATGATCATACTTATGTTTTTGAAGGTAAAACAGCTCTTATTGACTTCTATAAAATAACAGATATAGAAGCTAGTGTGTTTGAAGAAAAAAAAGGAGAATCCGAAACCTTAGCTGGCTTTGTCCTAGAAATATCAGGAAGATACCCTAAAGCCAAAGAGGTGATAACTTTTGATAAATACGTGTTCACTATAGAAGTAGTAAACAGAAAGAGAATAGAACAAATAAAAGTTTTAATAAACAAATAATAGATGATTTATAGAATTACTTTTCTGATGATACTGCTTTTAACTTCTTGTAGTGACGAATTCAACCCTAAGCCTAATGCTTATTTGAGTCTTGAATATCCTGAAAACACATATAAAAAACTAGAATCAGAACTACCTTTCAGCTTCGAACACTCTAGCTTATCAGTAGCTAAAAGCACCAAAAACAAAGGACTTAATATTAGTTACCCTAGAATGAAAGCTAGAATAAACATAACTTACAAACCTATCAAAAACAATTTAAGAGGTCTTTTGTTAGATACTGAAAAGATGACTTACCGACACACCATAAAAGCTGATGAAATAAAGGCTCCTAAAGAGTTTTTAAATTTCGCCAAAAAAGTTTTTGGGTCTATTTATGAAATCACAGGAAACTCTGCTTCGGCAATACAATTTCATCTTACCGATAGCACTAATCATTTCCTTGTAGGAGCTTTGTACTTTGAGGTAAAACCCAATTACGACTCCATAAGACCTGCTATTTCTTATATAAGAAAAGATATAATTAAGTTAATGGAGACTTTTAGCTGGGAGTAGACCACTCCGTTTCCTTATGTAAAAAACAAAACGGGATGGTTTGTGCTGTTTTATACAATTATAAGACTTGAGATAGTCGTATATTTACAAAAAAAAGCAAAGAACAAGTGAAAACGGAAAAGATAGAAAAGGATACAAAAAGGGAGATAAGAGTAATAGTCTCACAAATAATATTAATGCTATGAATTTAGGAAATCAATAGACTCTTTCACGGATAGATGATTTCTTTATTTCCTTGTAAGTATCTCCTAGTAGCATTTTTATGGATACTGACATATCTATTTATTAATACCTTAATAGATCTATTCAATACTATACTACAACACTATTATTAATTAATGAAGTCGTGTGAATTACTATATGTTTATATGTGTGGAAAATTCAAATGTGTGCCATAAAAGAGAATTTCGCCTAATTGCAATGGTTTCAAAAATCACAAACTAATCATTTTTTCTAAAAGCTCACTACTGCATATCTCCTGAATAAGGAAGATGTAATTGAGCCATTTTCATCTGAACTAATAGGGTTTTAGATATAGATGCATATTAATATTATTACGTTCTTGAATGTATATAAGTAGCTTTATTTAAGTACGCAAACTGTTTCTGTAATACAACTACTCAATAAGCTCAAAATATTACCGATTAAAAACACCTCGTTTTACTAAAAAGTGTATTTTTGCTCTTAGTTATTCTAAAACAGAGATTACTATATAAATTATGGATAGATTTTCGTTCCTAAACACAGTTCATGCTGGGTTCATAGGAGACTTATACGAGCAATATTTGACCAATCCAGATGCCATAGAGCCTAGCTGGAGAAGTTTGTTTCAAGGTTACGACCTTGCTAACGAAGGTTATAATATTAAAGAAGATGAAATAACAATACCTGTACATGTTCAGAAAGAATTTCAGGTAATAGAACTTATAAACGGATACCGCACCAGGGGACATCTGTTTACCAAAACTAACCCTGTAAGAGAAAGAAGACAATACAACCCTTCGTTAGACTATTCTAACTTTGGTTTAGCTGCTTCTGACTTATCGGCTGTGTTTAACGCAGGCGACATCCTAGGGCTAGGAGCTGTAACCCTACAAGAGATAATCAAGCACTTAGAAAACATATATTGCGATTCTATAGGAGTAGAATATATGTATATAAGAGAGCCTGAGGTTATCAAATGGATGCAGGATAAATTAAATAAAAACGATAACCACCCTAATTATAATGCTGAAGCTAAGAAATATATTTATTCTAAGCTTAACCAAGCTGTAGGTTTTGAAAACTTTTTGCAAACCAAGTACGTAGGGCAAAAGCGTTTTTCTCTTGAAGGAGGAGAAGCTCTTATACCTGCTATTAGTGTTCTTTTGCGTAATGCTTCTAAAGACTATGACGTACAAGAACTTGTGTTGGGTATGGCACACCGTGGTAGACTTAACACTCTTACCAATATTTTCAGAAAACCAGTAAGAGAGCTTTTTAGTGAGTTTGAAGGTAAAGATTTTGAAGACGAAAATATAGATGGAGACGTAAAGTACCACCTTGGTTATACTCTTAGTAAAACCTTTAAAGATGGCAAATCTATCAAAATGAACTTAGTTCCTAACCCTTCTCACTTAGAGACTGTAGGTCCTGTAGCTACCGGTATAGCTCGTTCTAAAGCCGACAAATTCTATAATGGTGACACTTCTAAGATAATTCCTATACTAGTACATGGTGATGCAGCTATAGCTGGGCAGGGTATTGGTTACGAATTACTACAGATGAGCCAACTAAACGGTTATTCTGTAGGAGGAACTATACATATAGTGGTTAACAATCAGGTTGGTTTTACTACTAATTACTTAGATGCTCGTTCTAGTACTTATTGTACCGATTTGGCTAAAGTTACTTTATCGCCAGTTTTACACGTAAATGCCGATGATGCCGAAGCTGTAGTTCACGCTACCGAAATGGCTTTAGAGTTCAGAATGCGTTTCAAAAAAGATGTATTTATTGACTTATTAGGTTACAGAAAATATGGCCATAACGAAGGTGATGAACCTAGGTTTACTCAACCAAAATTATATAAAGCTATAGCTAAGCATGCTAATCCGAAAGAGATATATGCAAAAAAACTGATAGCCGAAGAAATTATAGATGCTGATTATATATCTTCGGAAACTAAGGCTTTTAAAGATATGTTAGAAATAGGTTTTAACGAAGCTAAGCAAGACAAAAAGTCTAAGATACGCTCGTTTATGAAGGATACTTGGAAAGATTACAAAAGAGAATCTTTACCAGCTATGCTTGAGGCTACCGACACAACTTATAGCGAAGAAAAACTTAAGAATATAGCTAAAATAGTATCTACTACTCCTGAGAATGTAAAGTTTTTGCGTAAAGCAGAGAGAATACTTCAAGGGCGTATGAAGATGGTAGAAGAAAATAAAATAGACTGGGGAATGGCAGAAACCTTAGCTTACGGAAGTTTGCTAGAAGAAGGTTTCGATGTTCGTATCTCGGGGCAAGATGTAGAAAGAGGAACATTTTCGCATCGTCACGCTATATTGAAAGACGAAAACTCTGAGGAGAAAATAAATCTTCTGAATACCAACAAAGACAACAAAGGAAAGATGAGTATTTATAACTCTTCATTGTCAGAATATGCAGTTTTAGGTTTTGACTACGGTCATGCTATGGCTAACCCTAACTCGCTTACTATATGGGAGGCTCAGTTTGGTGACTTTAGCAATGGTGCTCAGATAATATTTGACCAATATATGAGTGCTGCCGAAGATAAGTGGAAATTGCAAAACGGAATAGTAATATTATTACCTCACGGTTACGAAGGACAAGGTTCTGAGCATTCTTCAGGAAGAATGGAGAGATTCTTACAACTATGTGCCGAGGATAATATGACTGTTGCTAACTGTACAACACCATCGAATTTCTATCATTTATTAAGAAGACAGATGAAAAGAAATTACCGTAAACCATTAGTAGTTTTTACACCCAAAAGTTTATTGAGACATCCTAAAGCAGTATCTTCTATAACTGAGTTTGCAGAGAAAGGTTTCCAAGAAATAATAGACGATAGCTTAGCTAAAGTTAAGGATATAAAGAAAGTAGTTTTCTGTACAGGTAAGTTGTATTACGAGCTTTTAGAAGAAAGAGAAAAACTAGAAAGAAACGATATTGCTATAGTGAGACTAGAGCAAATATTCCCTCTACACGTAGAACAAGCATCAGCAATAGTTAGTAAATACACTAATGCAGAGACTTTTGTTTGGGCACAAGAAGAGCCTAGAAACATGGGAGCTTGGTCACATATAAGAGAGAGAATGGAAGATATAGTCAACTTGAAATTAGCTTCTCGTCCTTACTATGCCGTACCTGCAGCAGGGTCTGGAGCTAGGTTCAGAGAAAGACAAAAAAGAGTGATAGATGCAGTGTTTAGCATTTAATATAAAAAATAATAAAAAAAGATAAATTAAAATTACCAAAGATGATTTTAGAAATGAAAGTACCCTCTCCAGGGGAATCAATAACAGAAGTAGAAATTGCAGCTTGGCTAGTAGAAGATGGTGACTATGTAGAAAAAGACCAACCTATAGCCGAAGTAGACTCTGACAAAGCAACTTTAGAATTGCCAGCAGAAGAAAGCGGAATTATTACGTTAAAAGCCGAAGAAGGCGATGCTGTTGAGGTGGGTGCTGTAGTTTGTCTTATAGATATGGATGCTGCAAAACCAGAAGGTACTGCAACCAAAGCTCCCGTAAAAGAAGAAACTAAACAAGAAGAAGTCAAAGTAGTAACCAAAGATAGCTATGCTACTGGTACTGCTTCGCCAGCTGCTAACAAGATACTTAACGAAAAAGGTATAAAAACCAGTGAAGTAAAAGGTAGTGGTGTCGATGGACGTATAACCAAAGAAGATGCTGTAAAAGCTGTGCCTTCTATGGGAACTCCTACTGGTGGAAACAGATCGACTGGGCGTAAAAAAATGTCAATGCTTAGGAGAAAAGTTGCCGAGAGATTGGTAGCTGTTAAGAACGAAACAGCTATGCTTACTACTTTTAACGAAGTGAATATGCAACCAATATTTGACCTTAGAAAACAATATAAAGAAGAATTTAAAGCTAAGCACGGAGTAGGACTTGGATTTATGAGTTTCTTTTCTATGGCAGTAATAAGAGCATTAAAACTTTTCCCAGACGTTAACTCTATGATAGACGGTAAGGAAATGGTAGTACCTGAGTTTGTTGATATTTCTATAGCAGTATCAGGACCTAAAGGACTAATGGTACCTGTAATGAGAAATGCCGAAAACTTAACTTTTAGAGGTATAGAAGCTGAAATAAAAAGACTAGCAATAAAAGCAAGAGATGGTAAGTTAACTATAGACGAAATGACTGGTGGTACTTTTACTATTACCAACGGAGGAGTATTCGGTTCTATGTTGTCGACACCTATTATAAATGCACCACAGTCAGGGATACTAGGGATGCACAATATAGTTGAAAGACCTATGGCTGTAAACGGGCAGGTGGTAATACAACCTATTATGTATGTAGCACTTTCGTACGATCACCGTATAGTCGACGGTAAAGAATCTGTAGGATTCCTAGTAGCTGTAAAAGAAGCACTCGAAAACCCAACAGAATTACTTATGGACAATGAGGTACTTAGAGCTTTGGAGCTTTAAGTATAGAATTCTATATTATCAAAATATCCTCTTCTTTATTAAGAAGAGGATATTTTGGTTTAATAGGGATAGTATTATTTCTTTAATACATCAATTACTTTGTCATAATTAGGCTCATCAACTATCTCAGATACCTGCTGAGTATATATAACTTCTTGTTTTTCGTTAAGAACTACAATAGCTCTAGAGTGCAAGTTAGCCAAAGGCCCATCTATTATTGTTAAGCCATAAGCTTTACCGAAGTCTCCGTTAGCAAAGTCAGATACTGTTATTGCGTTTTCTATTCCCTCGCTACCGCAAAACCTAGCTTGAGCAAAAGGCAAATCTCTAGATACACATAATACTGTTGTGTTGTCTAAGCCTGAAGCTAGCTCGTTAAATTTCCTGGTAGAAGCAGCACAAGTCCCTGTGTCTATGCTAGGGTATATATTTAAAACCACTCTTTTCCCTTTAAGGTCAGATAAACTAATTGGAGATAAATCGTTTTTTATCAACGTGAAATCCGAAGCTATAGTGTTTAATTCTGGTAAAGATCCTATAGTGTTTATAGCGTTTCCTTTTAATGTTATTTTTGACATATTTTATATTATTATGGTTACTCAAAAATAGTTAAAATAAAGTCAGAACCAGATGTTTCATGTCATTATATTATTATTAATGCTATTTTAATTTTTTTCTACACACTTTATATAGTTAATAAAGAAAGTCTTATCGCATTTTAGACTTAAACTATGTGGTATACTATCCAAATACAACAAAAGAAATATATTTCCCAAAGGACATGAAAATGTTCAGAATATACAATACTACGACTTCTATATAGACTAATTTTATCAAAAAAAAAATATGGGAAACAAAAGCATAACAGAGCTACTAAAAATAGACAAGCCAATAATAATGATGCAACACCAAGGTATGGCTGGTTATGAAATGCTAAAACAAGGTTTGGAAAACGGACTTGCTGTATGTGTAAATATAGATAATTACCACCATGAATACAAATTGAGAAAACTCATAGAGAAGCTTAAGTTAATAGGTAAAGAAGCTATTAGTCTTAGTTTAGACACGGGCGAATTCAATGTTAATTACTATAATCATATTGATTTGCTTAAGAAAATAGATATAGACTTTGTAGTTACTTCTGATATTTATATTGCAGATGTCTTGAATATTCCCAAAGACAAAGGTTTTAAAGTTATATGTAATATTAATGATTTGAATCATTCGTTAGAGTTAAAAGAGCAGGGTGTAGATGCTATTATGGTTAATAATGATAAATCTAGTTCTCATAAGCTTAATATGTCAGGTACTGAGGTGTATAACAATATAAAAGACATAGAAGACTTACCTAAAATAATAAAAGGAGGCATTATAGACTCGGAAGATATAAGCTATTATTCAGATTTGGGCTATGATGGCTTTGCGGCTAGTACAGTGTTTACTTATAGCGAAGAGTCTGACTCTGAACATAATTATAAAAACACCTGTATCGAAAACGAAAACGATATATTAATAGATATAAAGATTAATGAGACTATATACAGTATGCTTAACAACTCCAAATTGGAGAAATACATAAAATATAGTAAGCTTTTTTCAGGCTATTTACCTAATAAATCAGGATATATACTATATCATATATTTAGAATTATATTAACTCTTAAGATATATAAACACAGGTTTATATATAATATAGGCGGTAATATAGATAGAATAAACGAAATAAAAACAGTAAAAGACATAGTAGAAGCTATGGCTGTTACTGAAAAATAGTTGTTTTTAGATTGTTGTTTATAAAACCCTCAAAGTGAATTATTTAATTTATGAGGGTTTTATTGTTTTCTTTTTACTGGTTAAGTATATTATAAATAAAAGTATAGTTAAGATCACTATTTTACCGGACAAATATCCGAATCCATACTGAGTAAGTCTTTCCCAGTCGACTAATATTATTTTTAATATATTAATAAATTGTATTAATGATATAAAAATAGAGATATATAATATTGTTTTCCTCATATGATATATTATTTATAAAGGCTGAAACTTATAGCAAGCTCCAACCTTTATATAATTATTACTTAGTAACTGTTGTGGTTGTTGGAGTGTAAAATCCGAAAGTTAAACCAGCAACTAGACCGTTCACAAATGATAATTTAGTAGTTACAGTGTAGTTTTCTGCACCTCCTGCCATTTGTTTAGAATCAGAAATTTTCACAGGAGCCAAACCTTGTATAAGGTAATGATTCCATTCTGTAACTTTTACGTTTCCTTGTGCACCTTTACCTACTACGCTAGTGTAAGTGTAACAAGAAGTTAATAGCATTGATCCCGCTAGCACAAGTCCCATTAATTTTGTTGATTTTTTTATCATTTTGTTTGTTTTTTTTTAAACACACTTAATATGTGTTATTTTTCGCTAAAGCAGTTTAAAAATAACACTTAACTAGTGTTTTCACTTTATTATTTCAACTAAGACAAAGGATTTATCTTTTTCAAGTTCTCCAATATATTGTGAGTTGCAGGACATATAGCTGTGTTAGCTATAGTTAACTCTCCTAATTGATGGAACTTCCTCCTATTGGTATGTGGGTATTCTTTACAAGCTTTAGGCCTTACATCGTATATAGAACATGAGTTGTCCGAATCCAAAAAGAAGCAAGGAGCTGTTTTTAGTACATAATAATCGTCGTCGTCTCTATCCAAAAAGTCATTCATGAATATATTCTCTTTCATCTTAAGATGCTTAGATATTCTTGTAATGTCCTTTTCGGTAAATATAGGACTAGTAGTTTTACAGCAGTTACCACAGTCCAAACAATCTGTTTTAGCAAACTCTTTGTCGTGTAATTCTTGTACTATTAGATCTAGTCTTTTGTTAGGTCGTTTTTTTAATCGTTGGAAATACTTTTTGTTCTCCTTTAGGTTTTCTTTATAACTTTCTTCGAGGTCTATTATCCTCTGAACCATAGGTTTTGTACTCATACTTTTTGTTTTTTCTCTATTAATTTGGCTATTACTATACCTATCTCATACAATATAAGTATTGGTATAGATACTATTATCTGACTAGCCACGTCAGGAGGTGTTATTATTGCTGACACTAATAGTACCAATACTAGTGCGTGTTTTCGGTATTTTTTTAAGAAACTTGAGCTTACAAGTCCTATTTTGGTTAAGAAGTATATAATTACAGGTAGTTCGAATACTATAGATATACCTAGTATAGTATTAGTAATCATACTTATATACGACTGCATCTGAAAGTTATTTACTATCATTTCACTTATCTGGTAGTTAAAGAAGAAATAAACTGACATCGGCAAAATTACAAAATAACTAAACAACGCCCCTATAAAAAACAAAATAGAACATATAAATATGAATCCTTTCGATCTTTTCTTTTCATTCTTACTAAGCCCAGGGCTTATGAATTTCCATACTTCCAGTAATATATAAGGGAAACTAATTATCACACCAAGGATAAAAGAAGTCCATATAGAGTTCATTAATTGCTGAGTCAACTCTAAACTCTGTAGTTTTTGAGGAAAAGAAACATTACAAAAGTTACTTTCCATACCTAAAAAGGCAAATAAATCGCAAAACCAATGATAAGATACGAAAGCCGAATCCAAATGAGCTAACAAAAACTCTTCATACACAAGAGTCTGAAATGTAAACAAAACTACAGCAACTACACTAATAACTGCAAATATCCTAACCAAATGCCACCTTAACTCTTCCAGATGATCCAAAAAAGACATGTTCTTATTTTTATCTTTCATATTTTAAATTATTCCTTCTCTTATTAAGTCATGCAGATGTACTGCTCCTATGTATTTATTATTACTATCACTTACTAATACTTGTGATATACCATTATTCTCTAATACATCTAAAGCATCAATAGCCATATCTGTAGGTTTCATTATTTTAGGTTTTTCACCCATAATATCTTTAGCTGTAAGTTTCCTAAAGTCTATATTATTCTCTAACATACGTCTTATATCACCATCAGTTATTATACCTACTATTCTATTATTGTCTATCACAGCAGTTGCCCCAAGCCTCTTTTCTGATATTTCTATTATCACTTTATTAATACTACTGTCTAGGTTTACCTGTGGAGCTGTACTGTTTTTGATAAGGTCTTGAACTCGTAAATACAGCTTTTTACCCAAGGCACCTCCAGGGTGATATTTGGCAAAATCTTTACTAGTAAAGTCTTTCATTTTTAGTAAAGCTACAGCTATAGCATCACCCATAACTAACTGAGCAGTTGTACTAGTAGTAGGCGCTAAGTTGTTAGGACAGGCTTCTTTTTCGACATAGCAATTAAGCACGAAATTAGAGTTTTTGGCCAGAAAAGAATCTATATTACCAGTAATAGCTACTACCTTGTTTCCTGCGTTATTAATAAGAGGAACTAATACTTTTATCTCAGGAGTATTACCACTTTTAGATATACATATAACCACATCGTCGGTTTGTATATTTCCTAAGTCACCATGTATAGCATCGGCAGCGTGCATAAATATAGCAGGTGTACCAGTGGAATTCATGGTTGCAACTATTTTGTTAGCAATTATTGCACTTTTACCTATACCTGTAATTATAACTCTACCTTTCGAATTGTAAATAGATTCTACTGCCTTTTCAAAATCGGAGTCTATTAATTTGCTTAGGTTGAGTATAGCATTACCCTCTTCTTCAATGGTTTGCCTGGCTATTTGTAATATTTCACTCATTCTTTTGGTGTATTTTTTTTATATGATAAAAAATATATTATATTTGTTACAAATGTATCTAATATTTAGGTAAAAATGAAGATGGAAAGCAAGGAAATTAATTTACACGATCCTTTAAAGAAATATTTCGGTTTCGATAAGTTTAGAGGTGTTCAAGAAGAAATAATAAAAAGTATCATTACAGGTAATGATACTTTTGTAATAATGCCAACTGGTGGAGGTAAATCCATGTGCTATCAGTTGCCAGCTCTTATACTCGATGGTGTCGCCATTATAGTATCGCCCCTTATCGCCCTTATGAAAAATCAGGTCGATGCTATTCGTAGTGCCACAGGTAACGACAAGATAGCTCACGTGCTAAACTCTTCTTTGAACAAAGGAGATGTTCAGAGGGTGAAGGACGATATAATGAGTGGCGTCACTAAGATGATATATGTGGCTCCAGAATCGTTGATAAAAGAAGAATACGTAGAGTTCCTTCAGAAGCAAAACGTTTCTTTTGTCGCTATAGACGAGGCTCACTGTATCTCGGAATGGGGGCATGACTTCAGACCAGAATACCGAAACCTTAAGAATATAATTACAGAAATAAAAGATGTAGCTATAATAGGACTTACTGCTACGGCTACTCCTAAGGTGCAAGAAGACATAATGAAAACCTTAGGTATGGTAGGCGCCAATATGTTTCAAGTATCATTTAACAGACCTAATTTATATTATCAGGTAGAGCCTAAAACCGAAAATGTCATAAAAGATATAATACTTTTTATACGTCAGAACAAAGGCAAATCGGGTATCATATACTGTCTTAGCCGTAAGAAAGTAGAAGAAATAACCCAATCGCTACAGGTTAACGGTATAAAAGCCGTGGCTTATCATGCAGGTTTCGATCCTAAAACCAGAGCTCGACATCAGGATATGTTCCTTATGGAAGATATTGATATAGTGGTAGCAACCATAGCTTTTGGTATGGGTATAGACAAACCTAATGTTCGTTTTGTAATACATCACGATATACCTAAGAGTCTGGAAAGCTATTATCAAGAAACTGGTAGAGCAGGTAGAGATGGAGGAGAAGGTCATTGCCTGGCTTTCTACAATTATAAAGATATAGAAAAACTAGAGAAGTTTATAGCTAACAAACCTGTGTCTGAACAAGAAATAGGAATGGCTCTTATACAAGACGTCGTTGGTTATTGTGAAACTTCAGTAAGTAGAAGGAAATATATCCTTCACTATTTTGGAGAGTATTTTGACGAAGTAAACGGCTTAGGTGCCGACATGGACGATAACACGAAGTTCCCTAAAAATAAAGTAGAAGCTAAAGAAGACTTTAAACTAGTATTAGATACGGTAGTACATACCAAGCAAAAATACAAAATGAAGGATTTATGTGCGACCCTTACAGGTGTTAATAATGCCTTATTGATTTCTCACAAAACGAATAAACAAGACTTTTTCGGTAAAGGGAAGCATAAAGAAGCTGATTACTGGAAATCTCTGATAAGACAATCGTTTATAGGAGGATATACCAAAAAAGAAATAGAACAATACGGTGTGTTAAAACTAACCGATAAAGGACAAGATTTCATTGACAACCCAGTCTCGTTTATGATGACTGAAGACAGTGGTTATGATCAAATGCTTGCTAAAGCTAACGGAGTAGCTGCTGTAAAAACCGCAGTAACTTACGATAAAGACCTAATGTCTGTACTTAAGAAACTACAGCTTAAGGTAGCTAAAAAGCATAATGTACCTCCTTATGTTATATTTCAAGAAACATCTCTGCAAGAAATGTCAGGTAAATACCCTACTAGTTTAGAAGAATTATCTAATATACAAGGAGTTGGCATGGGTAAAGCTAACAAATACGGTAAAGAATTTGTTGAGGAAATAAAAGGATATACCGAAAAACAAGGTATAACTGTAGTTGAAGATATAATAGTAAAGACAACTGGTGAAAAATCAGGATTGAAACTATATATAATACAAAATACCGATCGTAAACTTCCTCTTGAAGATATTTCTAAAGCTAAAGGCTTAAGTATTACTGAGCTGATAACTGCTATAGAAAAAATCGTATTCTCTGGTACCAAGATAAACGTTAACTATTATCTTAACGATATACTAGACGAAGAGCAGCAAGAAGAAATAATGGAGTACTTTATGGAATCGGAAACCGATAGTATCGACGAGGCTTCTCAGGAGTTTGACGGTGACTACGAGGACGAAGAACTAAGGTTAATGCGTATAAAGTTTATTAGTGAAGTGGCTAACTAAACTAGTAAAACGGGTTCTACTAAGTTTTCTGTAGAACTTCAAAACACATAGTTATATAATGTTAAAAAAGGGTTCTACTTCGCTTAAGTAGAACCCTTTTTTCTTAATCTTTCTTCCCTCCAAAGAGCAGTACTTCATTAGCTATTACCTCGGTTATATACTTGGTTGTTCCGTCTTCGTCTTCGTAACTTCGGTGTGTCAACTGCCCTTCTATACCTATTTCTGATCCTTTTCCCGTGTATTTCTCTACTATATCGGCTAGTTTGTCCCAAGCTACTATCCTATGCCATTGAGTATTCTCTATTTTTTCACCTTCGGAATTGGTATAAGTGTAACTTGTAGCTACACTGAAGTTAGCAACTTTGTTTTCTTTTTTATCCTTTTGAAACTTCTTTATTTCCGCAGGATTACCTATACGTCCTATTAATGATACACTGTTTTTCATCGATCTCATAATTATTGTTTTTTAAAGTTAATGTACTGCAATTTAATAAATTACTCTTTAATAAGAAAATATAATAATGAATATTTTAAACTTAACATAGACTAAAGATAATTGTAGTATGATTTGATTAGATTTGCCTTATATCTTTAGGTTAAAAACAAACAAGACTATGAGTGATCCATTAAAACACGAGTGCGGTATAGCAATGGTAAGGCTTTTGAAGCCGTTGGAATATTATAAAGACAAATACGGAACTTCGTTTTATGGTATGCAGAAGATGTACCTAATGATGGAGAAACAACATAACCGTGGACAGGACGGTGCGGGTATTACTAGTGTAAAACTAGATGTTCCTTTCGGTAAAGAATATATACACCGTGAACGATCGAACCAAAACCAGCCTATCAAAGGTATATTTTCGCAAATAAACAAAAGTATAGATGAACTTATAAGTCTATATCCCAGTAAAAAAGATGACTTCGATTGGATGCAGCAAAACGCTCCCTTTATGTCGGAAGTGTTTTTAGGGCATGTTCGGTATGGTACTTTTGGGAAGAATACTATAGAAACTGTTCATCCTTTCTTGAGAGAAAGCAACTGGAAACATCGTAGCCTTTTGCTAGCAGGAAACTTCAACCTGACTAACTCTAAAGAAATAATAGAGTACTTAATAGAACTAGGGCAACACCCTAAAGAAAATGCAGACACTGTAATAATACTAGAGAAAATAGGCCATTTTATAGACAATGCTGTAGCTGATATATATCAGTCTGTAAAAGACAATATTGGAGGTAAAAAGAATGCAAGTGAAATAATAGAGCAACAGTTAGACATAGCCGATATACTAAGACAAGCTACCAAAAACTTCGATGGTGGTTATGCCTTGGCTGGTATACTAGGCCATGGAGATTCTTTTGTAGTAAGAGACCCTTCGGGAATAAGACCAGTATTTTATTACCAAGATGAAGAAGTAATAGCTGTAGCTTCGGAAAGACCAGCTTTGCAAACAGTATTCAATGCTGCCTTGGAAGATGTGAAAGAGTTAGAAAGAGGTAGTGCTATCATTACCAAAAAAGATGGAACTATTAGTATAGTTTCTATACTTCCTAAGAAAGAAAACAAAGCCTGCTCGTTCGAAAGAATATATTTCTCAAGAGGGAATGATGCTTCTATATACAAAGAGAGAAAGAAGCTAGGCGAACTAGTACTGCCTTTGGTCTTAGATAAAATAAACAACGATATAGAAAACACTGTATTCTCGTTTATCCCTAATACGGCAGAAATATCGTTTTATGGTATTACCGAGGCTGCTGACGAAGTGTTTAATCTGCAAAAGATAGAAGAAATAATTAAAGGTGGAGATATAAATGCTGATAGTCTCAAGAAAATACTATCCAAAAGACTAAGAGTTGAGAAGATAGCCATAAAAGATGCTAAACTAAGAACGTTTATAACCGATGATGCTAACCGTGACGACTTGGTAGCTCACGTTTACGATATTACTTATGGAGTGGTAAAACCTACCGACAACCTAATGGTGATAGACGATAGTATAGTTAGAGGTACTACTTTGAAGAAAAGCATTATCAAAATACTTGACAGACTTAAACCTAAGAGAATAGTAGTAGTTTCGTCGGCTCCGCAGATAAGATACCCTGATTGTTACGGTATAGATATGGCTAGGATAACTGATTTTATAGCATTCAAAGCAGCTATAGAATTATTGAAAGAACAAGGTAAGCAAAGTGTAATAGAGGGTGTTTATACCAAGGCTATAGCACAAAAAGGCTTACCCGATGTAGATATAATAAACCATGTAAAAGACATATATAATCCGTTTACCGACGAACAAATATCTGACAAAATAGCTCAAATGCTAAAAACAAAAGGCATCAATGCCGAAATAGATGTAGTATACCAGACGGTAGAAAACCTACATATAGCCTGCCCTGACAACCCAGGTGATTGGTACTTTACTGGAAATTACCCTACTCCAGGAGGTAACAGAGTGGTAAATGATGCTTTTATCAATTATTACGAAGGTAATAGCGGTAGAGCTTATTAAGTAAGAAGAGATAATTGTATAACAACAAAACAAAGCCCTTAGAATTAAACAGTCTAGGGGCTTTGTTTTGTTTCTCTAGTTTGTACTGTTAATTTAATGTGTAAAAAATGGATCTAATATATGATAAATATGAATAGTTTATTGTGAACGACAAGGTATTGTATTGGTTAATTGTATATTTGTAGGGCAAAAAACAGTAAAGATGAAATATTTAAATAAGGTATTGTATGGTTTAATATTAGTTATATCTATATCGTGTAGTAAAAAGATAGACAAGGAGCCTATAGTTAGTGTAAAGTTAACTGTAATGGAATTTAATAGTATAAGTCCATCTTCTGTCACAGTTGTTGTAAATATAGAGAATATAGAAAGTGATTTGGAGCTAGGTTTAGTTGTTGATACAATAGAAAATTCTATATAACCGAAGGAGAAGCAATTGTTTTGAATAATGTATCAGAAGACAGAGTAGAGCTGGAGCTTGCCGACTTACTGAATGTTACCAAATATTATATAACACCTTATATCAAAAAAGGAGATGAGGTTTATTATGACATTCAAAAATCATTCTTTACTACAACTATGATCTCTGTAGAGTCTATGGGGCTTAGTGATATTTCGGACTCGTCGGCTGTTTGTAAAATAAAAGTGTCGAATATAGAAACAACTAGAGTTATATCGGCAGGTGTAGTTTATGGACTTGATCAGAACAACCTAGACATAGACAGTAGCAATATAGTTGATAGTACTAATATATACGAAGGAGAGTTTGACTTGAACCTGATAAACTTAGATATGGGGACCGTATATTATATAAAATCGTTTGTGAAATACGAAAATGATATAGTGTATGGAGAGCAAATGACATTAACTACCTTAAATCCATATAAAATAGATATGATAGACGTTGAGGGAGGAGAATTCGAAATGTTTATAGAAAACGATATGACCAGGACGGTTAAACTTAGTAGTTTCAAGATAGGTAAATTCGAAATAACTCAAAAACAGTGGGAGCTACTTATGGTAAGTAAGGTATCTGATACTTACAAGGGAGAAAACTTCCCTATAACAAGAATTAGTTGGAATGATATACTAGGTTATATAGGGTCTGCTGAAAAAGTATTTATTTAACTAATACTTAGTTAAATAAATACATAAAACACTTATTTGTATATGGTCAAATGCAGGTTTATTGCTATATTACAGCAAATAACCATGCATTATGATAAATTATACT
>JABSPL010000080.1 GCA_013215105.1 Flavobacteriaceae bacterium | reverse complement strand
TTGACAGTCTCTGTTCCATTAGGGAATTGTTCTACATTGGTAATTACCATTTTGACAGTACCATCCGCTTCTACAATATTGATACGCTCAACATCAATAGTTCCGAATTTCTGGTTTCCAGCTTCTTTAAAAGCAAATAATAATACTGCCATACTAGCAACTACGCATACTGTAAATGTTCTTAAGATTACTAACTCTCTATTAATTTTTTTCATGTCTCTATATTTAAATTGTTAAATTATTTGTTTGTTTGAGACAAAAGTACAGAGGTAGTAGAGTTTTAAAAAGTACTATATAATGAGTGCAGGAATATAGTTGTTAAGCTAGGGAAAAAGTATATTGAAGGGTTATGTCAGTACCCTATGAAATTTCTCTTTTTTCTAACTTGATTATTTTCTTAAATAGACTACTTTGCAAACTTAGGTTGGTATAATAACAAATATACCTAAAGAAACACAATTCCCAATGAAAGGGGATTATGTCTGGTTGTGTTTCTTTTGTGTTGAGAGTAGGCGTATTCCGCTTTCTATTTAGGGTCGGAGCCACCTGCTAGATTGTAGGTAGTTTATAATCTTGAATTAGTAGTGTGGGCGATAGGCTTAATTTTTTTAAGATAAGGACTAAATATATATAGGCTTTAAAAGATATGTTTATTTTTTAAATCTCTAATTTACAGTTTTTTGTATAAAAAAAAACACTATTTTTGTTAAAATAATAAAAAAGTTATGAAAAAACGAATATTGATATTTTTAGTATTATTAATTGTTCAAATAGGGTATTCTCAGTTTAACCCATACCCCGAACCAGACACTGATTATGGGAATAGTCCCCCCCCCGAACAAGGTACTAAAGTCAGCTTAGTTGATGGTGAATGGAAAGTAGATGAGAATGGAACTCACGATGGTCTATGGTTTGTTGAGGACTTACAATATATGGAGGAGGGACACAAGTACGTATGTCTGGAAAATTTTACAGAAACATATTTTGTATTGATGAATGATTTAGATTTTAATAAGGAAGATAGTTATAGAGATGTCTTAAATAAACCTATATATGCCGAAGAGGGCTTTCCTTCTATAAATCTAAAATTTCACATTTTGACTTTTGTAGGAAATAATAAAACTATTAGGAATTTATATATAAACGATGATGAGATTTCCTTTGAGCATGGAGGGTATGGATCTCTAACTTCTGTGGCTTTGTTCGGTAGAGTAGGTGCTGTTAATATGTCTAATTTAACCTTAGAATCGGCTGAGATTATATCTGAAGGAGGATCCACATCACCTCTTATTGGCTATATTTCTCTTTACAACAGACCGTCGTATTTTAAGTATGTGAATATTAGTGGAACTGTAAGAAATACATTTAACCGTGGCCCTCTAGAGATTGGAGGTAGTAGTGGTAATGGCACTATGAATATTGGAGGTATTGCAGGGACGACTTCTGGTGAGGTTAAAATAACTGACTCTATAGTTTACCTAACTTTGGATATTTTAGATCGCTCGAACCCAAATTCGGTGTATCATCCTAAAGTAGGAGGGTTTTTAGGTGAATGTGGTGTTGCATACATTGTAATAACTAGAAGCAGTACTACTTTATCGTTACCAAACGGATCCGGTCTGGATATTGATAATCTTAGACTTACTCTGGGTGGTTTTATTGGCAGATGTTATCAGGCATATTTAGGAATGTCTTATGCTTATTTCAAAGTTGCTGCACGTAGTAGTCATGAATATGTAGGAGGATTAATTGGAAATCAGTGGGGTTTAAACTGTATTATTGAAAAATGTTATAGTACTGGATGGATTTACGGTAATCATAAAAACAAATTTATTTTTGGAGGACTAGTAGGTAAATTTAAAGTAGTAGATATTAAGTCATCATATTCTAAACTTACGGTATCTGTTAAATACAATTGGTACGGAGCTATATTGGGAGGTTTATTGGGGGATCAATGGATTAATGGTGATTCAACTATCTATGGTAGTTATGCTTCTGGAGATCTAATAGTAATAGAAGCACCAAACGCAAGTCCCACGATTACATTAGGGGGTCTTGTTGCTAATTTTAATAAGATTAGTATTCGAGACTCTGTGGCTTTTCAAGGAAATCTTGGCCGAAGTTATCATGGTATCAAGGATATAGGAAGAATATTTAATGTTAAGATGCATGATGTATCTGGTGTGACTATGATACTTAACAATAACTATGCTAATAAGACTATGATTGTATCAAATTATGATTATTCTGATATGGGTCATCATCAGAATGAAAATGGAGAAAATATAGACTCTATGAATTTTGGAATACAGCCCTTCTCAAACTGGGAACAGACTACCTGGAAAATGAGATTTGATAATGTTCCGGGGTATCAGAGGCCTGTATTGAAAGGCGTAGGAGAAGGAAGTTACAGGTTCTGAATAAAAAAAGCATATTCGACAATCAATATTATTACAAACTTAAGTTGTTGATGGTAGTTTTATTATATTAATGCTTATAAGGCCCTATATAATTACGTTTTGTGTTAATATCCGATATATGTATATTGCTTGTAGTCAGTTGTTTGTAAGAAAAAAAACACTTATATTTGTTAAAATAATTAAAAAGTTATGAAAAAACGAATATTTATATTTCTATTATTGTTAATTGTTCAAATAGGGTATTCTCAGTTTAACTTAGGCCCCGATGCAGACTCTGATTATGGGAATAGTCGCTCC
>JABSPL010000008.1 GCA_013215105.1 Flavobacteriaceae bacterium | reverse complement strand
ATTAAATCAAGGGTTTACCTGAGATTACATGCTTTTTTTTATGCTGAAAAATCAGGTAAACCTTTATTTATTAAGGGTGCGAAACTTGAGTCGTCTTATATAAACTAATCTTTATTAGTAAGAATTGTCTTTGTAAAATACTCGTAGTATTTCAGTACTTAAACTTTATTATATTCTTTTTTCATCAATGGAAAAAAGTAAAAGAAGGCTTATTATATACTTTTTGCATAGGCAAAAAAGTACCAAAAACCCCTAGCCTCGTAGTCAAAAACCTACCTTACTAATAGCCCTATAGCTAAAAAACTTAACTCGCTCCGCTCAAACAATAGTTTTTATTAACGCCATAGAACTACTGTAAGCTTACGGTTTTATGACTAAGGGCAGTTTTAAAATAACGATATTAATACGACTTGTATTTTTAAAACAAAACGTCTTAGCAAGCAATGTCCTTCAAAAAACACTCGTAGTATTTCAGTGCTTCAAATCGCAATAAAAACAACTGTTTGAGTGAAACGAGTTTTGTTTTTATAGATTTTTAGTGCTAGAAATACAGACTGCTTTTTAATTGGACTAGATTTTTTTGTTACTTTTTTCAGCGATGGAAAAAAGTAAAAGAAGGCTTGTATAATCCAATTGTTTTCGTTTATTTTGGTGAATATTACAACCTGCATGGGATTACATGTGAGAAACTTTATATAAGCACACTCGCAGTATTTTATCAGAATGTAAGCTAACAGGTAAAATTAATATACCACTAACAGGGCACACTCCATAAGGGAAGTAGCTCTTCGGAAACCCCTACGTAGTATATGCTAGGCGTTATAGGCTAGTATAAATAAAACATTACGAAATGAACCGAATACTATTACTTTTCATATTTAGCACAATGACTATCTTTAGTCAAGCACAGAATATAGAAAATGACACAAATTATTTAAACATTATAATAGATAAAAATGTTTTGAATGCTGAGGATGAAAACGAAAAAGAAATTATAAAACTTTGGAGTGATTATCTTAATTCAGAAGAATATAAGAATCCAAAAACTATTTACTGGGACAGAAGTGAATACCCTATTCCCGACTATTTCCTATGGCCTGTTAACATTAAAAACTTAAAAAATAAAACACCTAAAGTTCAATGTACTGTAATAGGTATTTATCCTACTGAAAATAACCATTATGCTCTAAAAACATCATTAACAAGTATTGGAGATAAAGGAGAAATTGTTTTGGAAGCCATAATATCTGTGTTTGCAAAAAAAATAAATAATGAATACTTGTTGGTTAATAGTTCTCAATACCATAAGGGCTTATGGAAAAAAGAACAAGTAGGTCAAATAAACTACTACGTGCATCCTAATCATAAATTTGACAAGCAACAAGCTGGGCAAATGAATGTTTTTAATGAAAAAATGGCTAAATTATTTAATATTCCTACCATTTCATTTGATTATTTTGTCAGCAATTATTCTAGAGAAATTGTTAAACTTTGGGGTTATGATTATATGCCACAAATATACATACCAGAGCAAACAGGTGGTATTGCCGATATAAGTAATGGTTTAGTTTATGCAGGAAATAATTCTGAATCTTATCCTCATGAACTTGTACATTTGTATACCAATGAGGTTTATCCAGACGGCTATCATTTTTGGTTAAACGAGGGGTTTGCAACTTATATGGCAGGTAGTAGTGGTTATGATTTAGATTGGCATATAGAAAAATTCAAAGCATACATTATTGAAAATCCAGATTTTGAAATTTCATTTAAGACTTTAAAAGGATATATTCCTAATGGATTACATAATACAGAATTTAGATATGTAATTGGTGGATTGATTTGTGAAAAAATATATGAATCCAAAGGAATAAAAGCTCTTTTTGAAGGATTAAAAACAGTAAGAACAGATGAGGACTTATATCAATTTATAGAAGAAAATCTAAATGTAAGAGAAGCTGATTTTTCAGAATATATAAAAAAAGCTGTAAAATAATACCAGTGGACAATCGAGTAGACACCTCCGCTCCTAACTAGAAAGCGGAGTGCACCTCTCCCACCAGCGTACCCCACAACAATCTCTGGGTAAACCAAGCGTACCAAAGTATACGGTGGTTCACCAAAGGTTTATATCCTTTTCGTTTAAGTCTAGCTTTGCTTATAGTAGTTTCTGGTATAGGACTTTGAGCTGGCTGCCCAGCCTCCCATTATTCACTACTTTATTATTTTAGGGGTGTTCATTAGTTCGTTCCTCGGTTCGTGTTTTACTCTAAGGGAAAGTTTGTCTTTTTTCTATACCTAAACGTATAAGGTTATTTTATTTCTAGTGTGTTTGAGGCAACAATACTTCATTGCGAGTGAGGAACGAGCTAGGGATTGCCTTACGAGGCACGAAGTAATCTCTCGCTGGTGGCGCATAGGGTTTGCAATGATATACTATATACCCCTTAAGAGATTAGTCAACCAATTTCACAATTTTATTTTCACTACATATAGTATAGTTTTCACCACTTTCCTGGCATATTGCTTTACCATCGGTAAACTCTAATCTGTTACCATATTGGCTCACCCAACCTATATGTTTGGCAGGGTTACCAACTAGCAAAGCATAGGCAGGTACAGTCTTAGTGACTACAGCTCCTGCACCTATCATAGCGTATTCGCCTATATCGTTACCACAAACTATAGTAGCATTAGCACCTATAGAAGCTCCTTTTCGGACTATAGTTTTCATGAATTCAGACTTACGAACTATAGCACTTCTAGGGTTTATCACATTGGTAAAAACCATAGATGGACCCAAAAAAACATCGTCTTCGCATATAACTCCCGTATATATAGACACATTGTTTTGTACTTTTACGTTATTCCCCAAAACCACAGCAGGCGATACTACTACGTTCTGTCCTATATTACATCTTTCTCCTATGGTCGAATCAGACATTATATGACTAAAATGCCATATTTTGGTGTTTTTACCTATAGTGCAATTATCGTCTATAACCGATGTTTTATGTGCTGAAAAGATTTTATTTTCTTTCATTTTATGCTTTTATTTGTTGAGGAATAATAAGTTTATCAATACAAATATATAGATAAAAGTTAGTTTTAAAAGCTTTAGGTAAACTAAATAATAAAACTGTTTGATAAACAGACAAATGAAACCTAAACCCAAAACTAGAATGTAGTCTTTGATATAATATTAGTTTACTAATGATTTTAAGAGTCTTATATATAAAATAAACACAATATAATTGCTGATATTATAAGTTATTTAATTAGTTTTGACCTTGTAAATTTAGAATAATAATTTTCTTAAAACAAAAAAGATGGCAAAAGGATTTTACAATGTACCTATAGCTGTAAACGAACCAGTAAAGTCGTATGCACCAGGGACTCCAGAGAGAGAAGAAGTATTAGCTGAGTACAAAAAAATGTACAACAGCCAGGCAGATATACCACTTTATATAGGTTCTGAAGAAATAAGAACAGGGAAAAAAGTAGCTATGACTTCGCCTCACGATCATAAGCATGTTACAGGTCACTATTACGAAGCTGATGCAGCTTTAGTAACCAAAGCCATAGACAATGCACTTGAGGCAAGAGAGAAATGGGCAAACATTTCTTGGCAACAAAGAGCTGCTATCTTCTTGAAAGCTGCTGACTTGTTAGCCGGACCATACAGAGCAAGAATGAACGCTGCTACTATGCTAGCTCAGTCCAAAAACGTAATGCAAGCCGAAATAGATGCTGCTTGTGAAATGATAGATTTCTTTAGGTTTAACGCTCAATATATGCAAGACATATATTGCGAGCAACCAGAGTCTAGCCCAGGGGTTTGGAACAGACTAGACTACCGTCCTTTGGAAGGTTTTGTATATGCTATTTCTCCTTTTAACTTTACTTCTATAGCTGCTAACCTACCAGGAGCACCAGTTATGATGGGTAATGTTAGTATTTGGAAACCGTCTGATCACCAAGTATATTCTGCACAAATAATAGTAGAAATGTTCAAAGAAGCTGGTCTTCCTGATGGTGTAATCAATGTGGTTTATGGTGATCCTAAGATGATATCTGACGTGATTCTTGCTAGGAAAGAATTCGCAGGACTTCACTTTACAGGTTCTTCTGATGTATTCAAAACACTTTGGAAACAAATAGGTGAAAACATATTTAACTACAACACTTACCCTAAGATAGTAGGTGAAACAGGAGGAAAGGACTTTATATGGGTTCATAATTCTTCTGATGCTAAACAAGTAGCAACTGCTATAACTAGAGGTTCTTTCGAATATCAAGGGCAGAAATGTTCGGCTTCATCTAGGGCTTATATTCCTCAGTCTATGTGGGCTGATGTTAAGAAATATTTGATTCAAGACGTTAAGGATATCAAAGTAGGTTCTCCTGAAGACCCTTCTAACTTTGTAAATGCAGTTATACACGAAGGTTCTTTCGATAAGATAACATCTTATATAGACAGAGCAAAAACGTCTAACGAAGCTGAAATAATAGCAGGTGGTGGTTATGACAAATCAGTAGGATACTATATAGACCCTACCGTGATAGTTACAACTAACGCTAAGTACGAAACTATGGTTGACGAACTTTTCGGTCCTGTTATGACAATATTTGTTTACGAAGATGACAAATGGGAAGAGTCGTTCAAGTTAGTTGACGAGTCTACTCAATATGCACTTACGGGAGCTATATTTAGTACTGACAGATATATAGTAGAAATAGCTACCAAAGCGTTAGAAAATGCTGCTGGTAACTTCTATATAAACGACAAACCAACTGGTGCTGTAGTAGGACAACAACCCTTTGGTGGTGGTAGAGCTTCTGGTACTAACGATAAAGCTGGTTCGCCGCTTAACCTTACTCGTTGGACTTCTCCAAGAACTATGAAAGAAACTTTTGTAGCTGCTAAAGATTTCCGTTACCCTTTTTTGGGAGAGTAAATAGTTGAGATTATAAAACAAGAAAAAACCGCTACTATCTTTAATTGATAGTAGCGGTTTTTTTTTGTGAATTGATAAATTCAGTATATTCTGATTATCTTTTAGACTATAGAGCTACGATATTAACAGCTACAGGTCCTTTGTCCTCCTTTTTAATTTCAAATTTAACTTTATCTCCCACTTTTAATCCACAAGGTTCTTCTTCTGTGTAATTAAAATATAAATCAGCTCCTGGTTCTGTAGGGATTATAAAACCAAACCTCTTTTCTTCGTTGTGAAACTTAACTGTACCTTCTTTCATTATTATTTTATTAAATTTTATAATGGCTAAGATAGTTAATTATATTCGTAAACTAGAACTTCTAATAACTATGAAAGAAACTTTTGTAGTTCCGCTACCCTTTCTGGGGAGAGTAAATAGTTGAGATTATAAAATATTTGAGGTTATTGAATATTTTTTTTTCTTAAAATATAATGATATTTACTAGAATCACCTTCTTTTACTATATAAGCAGTAACAAACTCATAACCCGATTTGCTCATAAAATTAAGAGCATCTATCATAGAATTAAACACTACACGCTTGTCATTTTCATCTCTTATCTCGGTATCTTTTGATTTGAAAAATTTATCTACTTGTCCAAAATCTATCTCTACAGTTACTTTTTTTGAAAATATTTTATTCCATCCTACTATCTCTACATAGTCTACGTCTAAGTCTTTGATAAGTTTTCCGTTTACTGTCTGAGAAAATCCGCTTACCACTACCGATAAGACTAAAATCATTGTAATTAATCCTTTTTTCATTTGTTGCTTATTTAAAAATTATTAGTTGGTTATTTATAAAGAGTGTCATTTCAAAAACAAACCTCCTCTTTATGAATCACAAATATATTGTATTTACACTTAACAAATACTCTATAATTTCACTTTTCAACAGCTATATACTTGATTAATTAAGATAAAAAAGCCTCAACTAAATTAATAATTGAGGCTTTTTAAAATTATGTATAAAAATATTATACCAAAAGAGCATTAGTTTTTCTAACACCTTCAGCACTTTCTACTAACTTAGCTTTTTCAGCATCGTTAAGTTTTATTTCTACTATTTTCTCTATACCGTTTTTACCAAGTATTACTGGCACACCTACGCATATATCTTTAAGTCCGTATTCACCGTCAAGCATAACCGAACAAGTAAACATTTTCTTTTGGTCACAAGCTATAGACTGTACCAAAGCCGATACTGCAGCTCCTGGAGCATACCAAGCACTAGTTCCTAAAAGTCCTGTAAGAGTAGCTCCACCTATTTTGGTAGCTTCTAATACTTCCGATAATTTTTCTTCTGACAAGAATTCGCTAACAGGAACAGAGTTACGAGTAGCTAATCTGGTCAATGGCAACATACCTTTATCGCTATGACCACCTATCACCATACCTTCAACATCCGACGATGGGCAACCCAAAGCTTCTGCCAAACGGTACTGGAACCTAGCACTATCTAAAGCACCACCCATACCTATAATACGGTTTTTAGGCAATCCTGTAGACTGATGAGCCAAGTAAGTCATAGTATCCATAGGATTACTAACAACTATAATTATAACATTAGGAGAATGCTTTATGATACTTTTAGATACCATTTTTACTATTCCTGCATTTATATCTATAAGTTCCTCTCTGGTCATACCTGGTTTACGAGGAATACCACTAGTTATAACAGCTATATCGCTATTAGCTGTTTTGGTATAGTCACCTGTAGTACCAACTATTTTAGTATCAAACCCGTTCAATGACGCTGTTTGCATCAAGTCCATTGCTTTACCTTCGGCAAAACCTTCTTTAATGTCTACTATTACAACTTCTGAAGCGAAGTTTTTGATAGCTATATATTCTGCACAACTAGCACCTACGGCTCCTGCTCCTACTACTGTTACTTTCATGTTGTTTGTTGTTTATATTGTTTGTTGTTATTATCTTATACTTATTGACATACCTACGGTCACTGTATTATACTCTTGCATAGTGTAATCACCAAAGAACTTAATAGGACCTAAAGCTAGTCTAGCACCTACCGTAGCTCTCATACCACTTATATCAGAGCTAAAGCTTACAGGATCTGTAGCTGTTGTACTATACTTTTCTTCTACATTCGTAAGAGGATTATCTAAGTAGTATGCAGTTTCATAAGTACCCTTAAGAGCAAAATCGGTAGTTCCTCCAGCATAACCAACACCTACATAAACCGATATTACAGGTATATTAATAGAGGCTAATAATTGAACTGTATATGCTTTTGTAGTCATTTCAAATTTCTGATCAGAACCTGCTGCTTCATCGGAATCTTCTAAGTCAGCTTCGAATGTAAGGTTAGTCATAGCAGCCAATACAGATACGTTAAGGAAAGGAACTTTATCTACAAAACCAAAGTGTTGTAGTATATCGTGCTTTATACCAATACCCCATAAACCTACGCTATATTCGTCTCCTATAGTAGGCATATATCTTATTATTATATCGGTATTATACACTACACCTATACCTATTTGAGCCATAGGTACAGGAATTCCTGCTACAGGCAAGTCTCCTGCTACACCTCCAGGCATATCAATTTCTGTTGTTACAGTAGGTATACCTCCATTTTTCTTTAATTCATCGAACACATTTTGAGGAATACCTAATTCATCAGCGAACTCTTGATCAAACTCAAGTTTAACGTTTAGTACATTAGTTTTATCGCTCCCTAAAATAGTTTCAAATTTACTTCCGTCTATATCTGCAGATAAAAATTTATAGTCATCATTGTTAAAAATGAATGTTTTATCAGAATTAGGGGCGTTAGCTATATTTACACCAAAAGTAAGGTCAAAACCTAACTTTTTATGCACCTTAGCTGTGGTATACCATCCTCCATTAAGCCCATACATAAGACTTTTTGACATAGGTGAAGTATAACTACCTAACAACTTACTTGTATCATCTCCGGCTAACACAAAAGGAGCCAAATCAAACGACTGTGAATATCCTTTTACACTTATTACTAGTAAAAAGATTACTTTAATTACATTTTTCATTTATTGATTTTAATTTATTTTATTTATGAATCTATATTAGCGTAAACAGCATTTTCTTCTATAAACTCACGTCTAGGCGGTACATCATCACCCATCAACATAGAGAAAACTAGGTCAGCATCTATAGAGTTATCTATAACCATCTGTCTAAGTGTTCTGAATTCGGGGTTCATTGTAGTATCCCAAAGTTGTTCAGCATTCATCTCTCCAAGTCCCTTATATCTTTGGATAGTTCCTCCTCCTAACTGTTGTACTATTCTATCACGCTGGTCATCGTCCCAAGCGTATTCTTTCTTTTGTCCTTTTTTCACCAAATAAAGAGGTGGAGTAGCTATAAATATATGCCCATTTTCTACCAATTCTTTCATATATCTAAAAAAGAACGTTAATATAAGTGTAGCAATATGACTACCATCGACATCGGCATCACACATTATGACTACTTTATGATAACGAAGTTTCGATAAGTTAAGGGCATTAGGGTCTTCTTCGGTCCCTATAGTTATACCAAGAGCAGTAAACATACTTTTTATCTCTTCGTTTTCGAACACCTTGTGTCTCATTGCTTTCTCTACGTTCAATATCTTACCTCTAAGTGGCAAAATAGCTTGAAACTTTCGGTCTCTACCTTGCTTAGCAGTACCACCAGCCGAATCTCCCTCAACCAAGAATATTTCCGATTTGGCAGGGTCAGACTCAGAACAGTCACTCAATTTCCCAGGAAGCCCACCAATAGACATTACGGTCTTACGTTGAACCATCTCTCTAGCTTTAGCAGCTGCATGACGTGCCTGAGCAGCAAGTATTGCCTTTTGAACTATTATTTTAGCATCATCAGGATTTTCTTCCAAATAGTCGTGTAGTGCCTCAGACACTGCCTGACTTACTGGAGCAACTATTTCTCTGTTTCCTAATTTTGTTTTTGTTTGCCCTTCGAATTGTGGCTCACTAACTTTCACCGAAATAATAGCAGTCAATCCTTCTCTGAAATCGTCTCCTGTTATCTCAAACTTCAGTTTAGATAGTAGTCCTGAAGCTTCGGCGTATTTTTTTAGTACATTACTAAAACCTCTACGGAAACCAGAAAGGTGAGTACCACCCTCATGAGTGTTTATATTGTTGACATAAGAATGTAAATTCTCTCCGTAAGAACTATTAAAAACCATAGCAACCTCTACAGGCACTCCGCTTTTCTCTCCTTCTACGTATATTATATTTTTTATTATCTGCTCACGTGATTTGTCTAAGTACTCTACAAATTCTTTAAGCCCTTCTTCACTAAAGAATACTTCGCTTACAAAATCACCTTCTTTGTCTTTATTTCTTTTATCGGTAAGAGTTATCTTTAGTTTTTTGTTCAAAAAAGAAAGTTCTCTTAATCGGTT
>JABSPL010000079.1 GCA_013215105.1 Flavobacteriaceae bacterium | reverse complement strand
TCAGTAAATAACACTGAATTTGAACATTTAGATGGAGTTACTAGCGATATTCAAACACAATTTTCAGAAAAATTGAACCTGTCAGGAGGTACAGTTACAGGAGCTACTAGCGTAGAGAGTAATCTTACTTTAGGAAAAGAAGGAACAACAGGAGTTGGTACTATAGTTTTACGAGATGATACTGCTACTAATTCGAATACAGTAACCTTGAAATCACCAACATCAGTAGGTACTTCTTATAACCTTACTTTACCTGAAAATGTTGGAGCTGATGGTGAAGTATTAAAAACAGACGGTGCTGGTGTTTTGAGTTGGGTAACACCTAGTATACATAGAAATATCCCCGATTACGAATCTGAAACAACGTATAATAAAGGTGATTTGGCTTATGATACTAATCAACAAAGAGTACGAAGATCTTTGAAAGATAGTAATAATAGTGCCCCTACATATCAAGAGAATGATACTAATTGGGGATTGGGAGAGTACCAGTACCCTATAGGGAGTATCTATATAGCTAATCCTATTAGTTCAGGAACTGTAATTTCTGGATGGAATGTAAAGCTTAACCAATTGGGAGCTTCTAATGACGTAAGTGTAATAACGTTGCCTAAAGGCAAATATTTAATAGAATGGGTACCTTATTTTTCTGGTATGGGAAATGGTTATGGGTATTTTTCTTTAACCGGTATTGGATTAACCATTATAACTCCAGGCCATATGTTCACAGCTAATTCCACTTATAGTGAAACTGGATCAATGTCTAGAGCCATATTAGAAATCTCTGATCTTTCTAGTTTTACACCTACTGCGGGAACTACATCAGCGGGTTCGATCGAAGCGAATAGATCTTATATAAAAATAACTAAAATTTCTCATCTTTAATTCACAGGGTTTTATCTATGTTTTAAGTATAAAAAAGCATAAAACCTTAGGTAAACACTTGGTTTAGTTGTGTTATAATAAATATACTAGTAACAACTAAACTAATATGTTAAAGCAATAAACATAATAAGACCAGTACTCTACAATAGAATGCTTTTTTTATTGGTTTAGTCTTTTGAATTGAAACTTTCCTTTATCATATCGTTAAGTTTTCTTTAAGTAAAAGACTCTACTTCTACAGTATCACTATTAGGGGTTTTTTTTGTGTTGTGGAATTAATCTATCTACTAGGATTGGGGTGTAGCACTGCTACAGCCGTACGTCTGTACGTACGTGTTTTGGTTGTATTGCGGACTCTGTACGTCATTGCGAGTCACGAAGCAATCCTTACAGTATTGAAAGGCCCGAATCCAACACATCATCACGAGGCATGAAGTAATCCTTAATATTATTCATATAAAAAACTGTATTTTAAGATTATATCTTATATCATCAATAGATAATTTACCTGGTATTTTGTTCTATAATATTTAGATACGTATATTTTGTTGATTGCTAAGATGAGTATAAAGAACTCTTTTTAACTTACAGCAACCTACTATTAGCTCTGATAACGATTGCTGAATTATTAATTTATCACAAATTACAGATTTCATATTGTAAGAGAATATAGTCTTATAATGACCTTCTTTTTAC
>JABSPL010000078.1 GCA_013215105.1 Flavobacteriaceae bacterium | reverse complement strand
TGCTTTCTGAAGATTGAATTTACTCTTAATAATATTTTTAGAATAAAATATTACGTAAGGAGATATAATATTTGGAATTATGCCGAAATCTAAAATTTAGATAAGTTAATTCTGTTAGTTTCTCAGCAAACCCTATATACTTATCTTTTCCATCTATAGCGAAAGACATCTTAAATAACAGCATTAAAGCAAGTTACACATCAAAACCAACATACTATAATTAAACTACAAATTATAACAATTACATATTGCATAGATATACAATTTAGAGTATGTTTACCGTCTGAATTTATTATGCATACTCAGAATTGTTAATTATAACCAAACAATACCCAAACATGAAAGTGATAATGAAAAGAATGTTAGTAATGACTATATTAGCCCTTACTTGCTTTACAACTATTAACTGTAAAAAGGATAAAATACACCTAAGCTACAAGGCATATATAGAGTCTTTTTCCTTTATGGGACAAGAGATAGATATCAGTAATACTATAACTATAACTGTTGACTATAACACCAATTTATACGACGAGTTCTCTACTATAGAAATAAGCAAAGGTGCTAGCATAAGCCCTGAGCCCAGCGAAACTACATTTACCAATGGTGTACCACAAATCTTTACCGTAACAGCAATCAATGGAGATGAGAATAAATACACTGTAATTATAAATATCACTAAGAACACTGAGTCTGCTATTACTAACTTCAATATAACCGAAAAAGACTACAGTCCTGTAGACGCTATAGGCGAAGCTAACCCTACTATAACAATAGAGCTAGATATAAATGAAACTATAGGAGATTCTATTATAACTATAAGCCCTGATGCTACTGCTAGCGAAGGAACTGTTGCCGATAATGGAACTATAACAGCTATAATATTCAAAGATGGAATAACTAAAACTATTGTTATAATAGCACAAGATGGAATAACAACTACTAGTTACGATATTACTGTATCTGTAAAAAAGAGAACTGAGTCTGCTATTACTAACTTCAATATAAACGAAAAAGACTACAGTCCTGTAGACGCTATAGGCGAAGCTAACCCTACTATAACAATAGAGCTAGATATAAATGAAACTATAGGAGGTACTATTATAACAATAAGCCCTGATGCTACTGCTACTTTAGACGGTAATACTCTTACTGTTGCTGATAATGGAACTATAACAGGTATCATATTCAAAGATGGCATAACTAAAACTATTGTTATAATAGCACAAGATGGTGAAACTAAAACTAGTTACGATATTACTGTATCTGTAAAAAAGAGAACTGAGTCTGCTATTACTAACTTCAATATAAACGAAAAAGACTACAGTCCTGTAGACGGTATAGGTGATGCTAATTCGACTATAACAATAGAGTTAGATACAAATAAAACTATAGGAGGTGCTATTATAACTATAAGCCCTGATGCTACTATTAGCGAAGGAATTCTAGTTGGTAATACTGTATCGGATATTAGCTTTGTATATGGAGAAATGAAAACAATTACCATCACGGCTCAGGATGGCATAACAACTACTAGTTACGATATTACAGTGAATCAATATGTTCCTTTTATATCTGAATGGACAGTAAATGCTGGAGATACAGTTGTATTACCTCTATATGATGGTGATTCATGGGATGAAACTCAGTACAACTTTACTGTAAATTGGGGAGATTTGAGTGATGAGCAAGCTATAACTACCAGTACAGCAACACATAAGTATACTGGTGCAGGAACATATACTATAACACTTACAGGGGTCATTAAAGGGTTTAACTTTATCAAGAAAAGTGATTCTAAAGATATGATAACCGATATAACTCAGTGGGGAAGCTTAAAAATAGGTAATTATAGATATTATTTTGCTTATTGTAATAGCCTTAATATATCGGCAATAGACAGCCCTGACCTTAGTGAAACAACCACTTTAGGACTTATGTTTTATCATGCCAAGAACTTCAATTCCGATATAGGTCATTGGAACACTAGCACTATAAAAGCAATGTCAAATATGTTCCAAGGGACAGACAATTTTAACCAAGACCTAAGCGATTGGGATGTTAGTAACGTTATAAGTATGACTAGAATGTTCGATAGAGCAAAAGCATTTAATAATGGAGATGTAGCTTTAGATTGGTTAGATACATCTAAAGTTCGTTCTATGGATTATATGTTTCAGTCATCACCATTCAATCAAAATATAAATAACTGGAAAGTAGGTGCTGTGACAAGTATGACATCTATGTTTCAGAGTGCTCATGAATTTAATCAAGATATAAGCGGATGGGATGTTAGTAAAGTAAAACTTATGGATAAGATGTTTAATGGAGCTATTACCTTTGATCAGCCTATAGGTGCTTGGATTGTTTCTTCGGTAGAAGATATGTCTAATATGTTTTTAAGTGCACAATCATTTAACCAAGATATAAGCTCTTGGGACGTTTCTGGCGTAACAAAGATGGATCGTATGTTTTATGGGACTATCAAGTTCAATAAACCTATAGGCTCTTGGACGGTAGACTCTGTAGAAAATATGCAAGAGATGTTCTATTCCGCACAAGCCTTTAACCAAGATATAAGCGACTGGAAGATAGGAAATGTAACTAATATGAATGCTATGTTTAAGAAAGCAAAAGCTTTTAATAATGGAGGAGTCGCACTTAATTGGCAAGGAGCTATTAATGCCGATATGAGCTCTATGTTTGAAGAAGCAACAGTCTTTAACCAAGATATAAGTAGCTGGTGTGTTAGTAGTACCGATTCAAAACCAGTTGATTTCGATACTAATTCGGCTATAGCACTTACCCCTGCTTACCTTCCTAAGTGGGGAGTTGCTTGTACTCCATAGTTAGTGTATTTTCTGTAAAACAATAACTATATAACAAAGCAGAGATAGTCTTAACCGATTGTCTCTGCTTTGTTGGTTATATAGTTGTTTGTAAAACCAAGATAATATGTATTGTTGGTTGTATGGGTCTAGTAATGCTACGTCTATATAATGCCCCACTAGATTACTCTTACCCCATATACCTAATCTTCTCAAACAACTTAGCTAATGCCTCCAACATCTCAACAGGTTGGCTAAGTATCTCATAATTATTAACTCCAAACATCTGCGGAAGATAGTACTTAGCTTGTGACTCTATAGCCAATGCAAAACTGTTTATATTCTTTTGCTCCAGTTCTCTCAATGCTTGTTTTACATCGTTAAGCCCGTGCTTACCTTCGTATTTGTCATAGTCATTAGGCTTTCCGTCCGATAGTAATAGTAACCATTTGTTCTTACTATCTCGCTTTTCCATTATACTTGCCGAATGTCTCAATGCAGGCCCTATACGAGTATATCCGCTTGGTTCTGCCTCGCCTATTCTGTGCTTTGCTTTATCCCAACTATCGTCAAAACCTTTTAACTCTACATAGCTAGTACGACTCCTAGTCTTAGAATAGAATCCGTTAATTGCAAACTCTACTCCGAATTCATTAAGTATCTCTCCAAATATTATAGATACTTGCTTTTCTACATCTATTACCCTGTTACCTCCCGAGTAACCGTCACTAGACAAACTAAGGTCTAATAATATGAGTATAGATAAGTCCTTTTCTCTCTTTCGTTTGCTCAAATATATGTTTTCCGACGGAGTACGCTTAGCATGTAAGTCTACACAATAATCTATAAGTGCATCTAAGTCGTATTGCTCTCCTTGGCTTTGTTTGTATTGAAGCTTATACTTATTGTTAGCCGAGGTAAGAGTCTTTCTTAGCTCTAGTAATATAGTCTTATTATCGGCCATAGTCCTAGAATAGTAGTTTATATTACTAGTAGTTATTTTCCTAGGGTACACTTTACAATGATCCTTAAGGTAACTCATCTTCTTATAGTCCCATTCATCATAACTAATACTATGCTCCTCAGATGTTGTTTCAGTACTTTCTGCGACACTAGTATTTTCGACGAAGTCACTCTGATAAACCGAGTGAGCAGTATCATCAACTCTTATAGCATGTTTCATGTTCAGATCCTCCAAAGCGTTTTCATGGTCTTCTAGGTCGTCATCTCCATCAAAGTCACGAAAGCCTCCATCGTACTCTTCGGCAGCCTCTGCCTTTTCGAAGTTATGACTCAAAGTAAAGTCTTCTTGTGCCTTTTTGTCTAAAGTAACTATCTCAACCTCCTCAACAGCCTTAGCTTTTATTATAGTTGATACGTCTTTAGCAACAGCAGTCTTAACTACGTCTGATATATTCTTGAGCTTGTCTATATCTGATTCAGCAGGACTGTACATAAACTTACCATATATATAGGTATAGTCAGGTTTCTCTGGGTTTAGCTGATGATAGTGGTTCTTTAGCTCTTTGTAAGTCTCTTCTACAAACGGGAATTCCTTCATCATCTCCTTTAATACTTCTGCGGAAACATCTTCAGACAATTGCCTTGCTATAACTATATCTACCTCCTCTTTACTACGGAAGTTTATATTCATCTTCTTTTGGAAGCACAAGTACACGGTACGAAACAGGTAGAAGTTAATATTATATTGCTCGTTACCTAAGTCATAAAACTCATCGGGTAAGAAGAAGTTATTGTTCTTGTAACCACCTTCTCTTTCTGCCGAAAACAACTGTATATCGTCACCTGTTATAGCTTTTGCAAGCAACGAAAGCCTAGACTTTATAGAGTCGAGACTTACTTTACCTTCTATAGCTGCATTGTTTTGTTTACTCTTTCTCTTAAAGAAATAAGCTAGCTTCTTGAATATATACTCATCTGGTTCGAACATATATTTATATCATTAGGTTACACAAATCGGTAAGTGCCTCTACTATATCCAAATCGTCACTCAATGGTTCTACCACTGCTACCTTTACCGATAGTCTTTTGGCTAATCCTGACTTTATAAGTATAGCTGCATCTACAAGCAACCTAGTAGACACTGTCTCTGCAAGACTTAGTTCGGTTAAGTTCCTTATCTTATTACCCATACTAACTAGTTTACTAGCCACATCGGCATCTATACCTGTTTCTCTTATAAGTATCTCAGTCTCCATCTTAGCATTAGGATAAGCAAACGACATAGCTATAAACCTCTGTTTGGTCGATGGCTTTAGCTCTTTGAATCCTTTCTGATAACCAGGGTTAAATGATGCTACAAGCATAAAGTCTTTATGAGCTTTTATACTCTCTCCTAGCTTGTCTATATATAACTCTCTTCTGTGATCACTAAGCGAGTGTATAGCTACCATAACATCGGGTCTTGCCTCTGCTATTTCGTCCAAATATATAATAGCTCCTTGCTTTACAGCAGTTGTAAGAGGTCCGTCTATCCATACAGTATCTCCTCCTTTTATCAGAAAACGACCAAGTAAGTCAGTTGCCGAAGTCTCATCGTGGCACGATATCGTTATTAGTTTCTTCCCTAAACGGTGAGCCATATACTCTACATAACGAGTCTTACCCGTACCCGTAGGCCCTTTTAGTAATAATGGAAGTTTATTATTGTAAGTATGCTCAAATACTTCTACCTCTTTACCTGTAGCTTGGTAATATGGTGTATTGTCAGTATTTACCCCTTTGATGGTAGTTTTATAGTCTTGTGTATTGTTCATGGTGTATGTTTAAATAAAGGTCAGCTACACATGTAGATGACTAATCCTTGGGGAATTGCCTTCGATAACTGACCTTATTATATTAAAAACAGATAGCCATTGCAAATACAAGCATCCATGCAGGGAATATTATATCTACTTTGGCTATCTGTGTGTTTTATTAGTTAGTAGGAGTGGTATAAGATAACAACTTAGGTTTAAAGGTCATCATAACCCATATCCAGTTGTTATCCTCGTTTTTATCTCCTGTTTTAAGGCTTTCCATAGTCTCTGTAGCATTCATAGTAGAATACCCTGCTTGTATCTTTATGTCTTTAGCCATTTTGTAAGCTAGAGTAAAGTCAATCTCAGTACCTAGTTTGTCGTCCATCAGCTCAGTTCCATTATAAACATTAGCCGCAGAGTAAAACAAGTGAGGTACTACCTTAGCAGAGAACTTATCTTTAGAATAAGATAGAGTAGCGTTAAAGTCTTTAAGACCTACCGAGTTAGCATGGTTACCTACATAGAAGTAATCCATCCAACCATTGAACTTATGGTTAGTCCCAAACAAAGGATTAAAAGAGTTGAACTCTATACTAGTATCATCTTGATCTTTACCCGAAAGCACCTCTATACCGACTGCTAATGAGATATTACTAGTAAGTTTGTATGCTATATTAGCTGATATATAAGATGCGTTAATGTCTGTGTCATCTATGGTTCCTGTTTGCAAATAAGCAGAAGCGTTATAACTAAACTTAGAATCTTTGTAAGTAAGCCTAGTACCTATAGTTTGATAATAGTCTAGTTTTTGTTCGTCTGAGTTTGCGTATGAGTACTCTACACCAGTATTAAGAGCAAGTACACTAACACCAAAGTCGTTAAACTGCCCATGGTACCAAGCATACTGAAACGACTTATACCCTGCTATATTGTCGTATAGAATATCGGTATTAGCTTCTTTGTTAGAGTTAAGAGCTAGTCCAATATCTAAGCTATGATTCTTATTATCGTTATACTTGAATATAAAAGCGTCGTGGCTACGAGCGCTCTGTGCCCATCCAACATTACCAAATATACGACTATCGTCATATACTATCTCTTGCCTACCCATTTTGAATGATATCTTAGAGTTAAGTATAGCCTCCGCCCAAGCCTCATGTACTGACGTAGTACCAGTGTTGTCCTTGGTTGTTGGTGTGTCACCCCAAACTCTTACGTCAGCTAAGGTGAAGCCTAGTTTTAATCTGTCATTACTAAAGTCAAAGTTAATTCTAGAACGTTGCGAAATGAATCCTGCGGCATCATCCGCTTCGTTCATTAGTGACTTATAACCATTTCTGCTTTCGTATCTGGGTCTTATCTCTGCTGATACGTCTAGTTTCTGTGAGTAAATAGGTAAGCTCAAGGTGAAGAGTCCTACCATTAGTAATACTTTCTTCATTGTTGTTGGTTTTATTATTATTAACTAATACTCTATAATATAAATAGTAGACTTGTAGCTACAGTGATCATAATCACCTAGTAATATGTAAATATATCTATATTGAATCTATTATAAACTAGATCATCTACTTACTAATATGCCATACGTAAGCTTATGATTGACCCCATCGTACTAGCACAACTTATGGCGTAGTACTAGTACTATGGATGCCACTATAAAGCTAAAAGTATACGTACAGTACTAGTATAACTACATCAGCAATACTACTTATAAGTACTTTGTAATATCACTACATCTATAAAACACAGTATAAATGTACTTATAACTACTAGAAGCTTTGTTCTAGTTTAATTGCCTTAGGGAAAAGTATATTATTCTCTAAGTGTATATGCTGATGCAAGTCTTGCTCAAACTCTTCTAGCTTAGCATACAAAGCCTTGAATGTATTACAAGCCTCTGGAGGAGTAGTATAACCATCGGTAAGAATAGCTATTTCTTTAAATATATCTCCTGCTGCTTCATGCTCTTGCTCCATCATAGTGATAGGATTCTTAACAGTACCAAAGTGTATAGGACTCAAATCTGTTCCTTGAGACTTAGCTTCTACTAATTGCTTTACATAAGGGAACAATACGTTTTCTTCCTTCTGCATATGACTAGAAAGTTCATTAGCTACTTCTATGAATAGTTCGTTAATCCTAATAACTTGACTGTAGTGATGCCCGTGTACTTTGGCTACTTTGGCAGCGTATTGTAGTATCACAGGAATACTTTCTAATACATAACTATGATGTATATTGATTATATGATCTATAAGGAAGTCTAAGCTCCAACTATCATAGTTGTGCTGTCTTTCTACTTCAGCACCTATCACCTCTAGTTCTTTCATTATCTCATCATAGTCTACCTTCTTTTTATCACAAGCTTTGGCTATAGTAATAGCTCCTCCACAACAGAAGTCTATACCATGCTTCTTAAATACGTGAGCTGCTTTTATGTTTTGAGTTACTGTCTCTGCTACTGTTTGTTCTGCTGTTATATTCATCTTAGTTTTGTTATTATTGGTTACTATCAGTTAAGTCCTCTGGGCTTATTATTACTTAAAAGTCTCTATTATCTTCTTTATAGTCTCATTATTATTGACACCTAATCCTTCTTGCTGATGTACTAGTTCTCCTTCTTTACTAAAAACACTTATTATATTAGAGTGAGAGAAGTCTAATGGAGATATCTCTTTATACTTAACGGCTAATACATTGGCAAACTCTCTGACTCCGCTTACGCTACCTTGTAAGAATGTCCACTGCTCACCATCCATATAGTTTTCTATAGCAAAGGCTTTAAGTTTCTCTGGAGTGTCAGTCTCAGGGTCTATACTTATAAGTACAAACTGAGTGTTTTTAAGGTTCTCTTTAGGTAACTTCTTTTCTATGTTTCTCATATCGGCAACTAACCTAGGGCAAGCAGCTTTACAAGTAGTATATATCATTACCATAACCAAAGTCTTTCCTTTTAGCTCTTTTAACTCTATAGTATTACCTTCTTCGGTGTTCCACTTAGTAGTTAAGTTAAAGATAGAAGAGTCTGAAATATCATCAGCAGAAGCTAATGTCTTGGTATTATCTTTAATAGGTTTTAATGCCATATTACAGATAATACAAGAGCCTTGCTTAGCAAATGTTTTCTCACCTTCGCACTTCATAGGGCATTGGTATGTTTGGTCTTTATTGGTATTAGTCGTACATGAACCTAGCATGATGCTGGTTATAATGGCTAGTACTATATATATTCTTTTCATAATGTTATTAATATGTAAGCCCTCTGGGCTATGATTATTCTCTATTAATATGTCGCTCCTATGGAGCTTTGTATCTATTATCTATGTAATATCTATTGACATATCAGTCCTCTGGGCTTAGAGTAATTATATTACTTCACACATCTAAATCCTAAGTTCCTCATGGTGTATTTAGCCTTAAGGCTTCCACGTATAGCATAACGCATAAATGCGGCATAGTTCATAAGGTCGGTAGCATTAATTGCAGCACTACCACAAAACAGGTCGCTGTCAGTATCAACGTCTTTACGAGATTCTCCTGAGACAAGTACAGAGTTAAAGTCTTCTGTCCATTCCCAAACTAATCCGTGTAAGTCGTAAACCTTCCAGTAGTTCATAAATGTAGAACCTATCTCGCTGTTAAACGTCTTAGGTTTTTCGTACCAAGAAAGTATATATTCATTATAGCTTTCTATAGTCCTAGCATCTGGCTGAGTTTCATTAGCCATAGCTACATATTCCCATTCGTCTATAGTTGGTAATCTTTTGCCTTTACTACTACAATAGTCATTAGCGGCAAACCACGACACATTGGTAGCAGCGGCTTTTAATGATTGGTCAGCACCTATTATAGTATCAGACACCCATTTACTAAGGTAGCTTTTGTCGGCAAATAAGCTTATAACCTTTGATCTTCTCCACTTAGTCCTCTTACTTACAAAAGCCAAATAATCGGCATTAGTAACAGGATATACGTCCATTTCGAAGTCTGTTATAGTTACTTGCAAAGAATCTACACCATACAAAGGAGTATAAGTACCACCTTTTATGGATACCATAGCAGACTGGCAGTTAGCACCTACAAACCAAAGTAATATTATGACAACTTTCAATCTGCAAATAGTATTCATATCTTTATTGTTTTAATACTATCGGTACTTAGTTAGCCTAAGTACCGATAGAGTTTATATAGTTTTAATGTGAGCTTTTAGCTTCCATTACATCACTTACATTTACCTCAGTCTTGTTGTTACCCCAAGAGTTGTACACATAAGTCATAACGTCAGCTATCTCGTCGTCGGTCAAAGTTTGCTTAGTCATTACACTATTGTACTCAGTACCGTTAACTGTTATCTTACCAGTTTTACCATGTAATACTATTTTTATAGCTCTCTGAACATCAGCATTAAGGTAATCAGACTTAGCAAGAGGAGGGAAAGCTCCAGTTATACCTTCACCGTTAGCTTGGTGACAAGCGAAACATGTTTTAGTATATAGGTTCTTACCTAATGCTATCTTCTCTTTAAGAGATTTGTTAGTGTTAACCTTAGCTTTAGGCTTACCATCAGTAGGCATTGTTTGTATAGTTCCTCCTTCTGGGTTGTAAATACCTTCTTGTTTAACTCCAGAATAAAGAGTCTTATCGTCAGCACCTTTTACTTTTAACATACCTAAAGCACCTTTGTTAAATGCTCTGAATATAGAGTGATCGACTATAATGAAAGTACCAGGAACATCGACCTTGAACTCAACTATTACTGCACCACCTGAAGGCACTAGGGTAGTTTGTACGTTTTCGTTAATCAAAGAACCACCTTCTATATTTACTTTGTCAAATATCTCACCTATTACGTGGAACGAAGAAACCAAGTTTGGCCCACCATTACCCATATAGATACGTACAGTTTCTCCTACGTTAGCAGTAAGCGCATTGTCTCCTGTAAGAGAACCTACTCTACCATTGAATACTACATAGTCAGCATCTTCAGCTACAGCTTTCTTCATGTCAAATGCTTGTAAACCTGGAGCACCATTGTCTCCTGTAGTATAGAAGTCACCTTGCATTATATAATACTCTTTATCTACTTTAGGTAAACCTCCTTCTGGCTCAACTAATATAAGTCCGTACATCCCGTTAGCTATATGCATCCCAACAGGAGCAGTAGCACAGTGATAAACGTATAAACCAGGGTTTAGAGTTTTGAAAGAAAAGGTTTTACTATGCCCTGGAGCAACGAAAGAAGAAGTAGCTCCACCTCCTGGTCCTGTTACAGCATGTAAGTCAATATTATGTGGAAGCTTATTGTCAGGATGGTTCGAAAGAGTGAACTCTACCTCATCACCAACTCTAGTACGTATAAAGCTACCTGGTACAGAACCTCCGAAGGTCCAGTATATATAAGTAGTCCCGTCGGTCATAGTACCTTCTTCTTCTAGTATTTCCATATTTACGATCAGCTTCTTAGCTTCACGGTTCCCTACTGATTCAGGTACATAAGGAGGAGAAGTAAGTACTGCATCCATAGTTCCTGTTATCTGTATAGAAGCTGGGTCAATAGTTTTCTTCTTGCTTTCGCCACAACCTACCAACATCATAGATGCAGCTAGTAAGCCTACGAAATACTTTGATTTGTCTTTAATTATGTTCATATCTTTATTGTTTTAAGGTTAGTATTACAAGGCTATGAGTATTATTAATTTATCTTTCTATCTATACTCATAGCTTTGCTTATTAATTGGTTAATGTTTAGTTTTTCACTAGAGCCTCGTCGGTTGGTCTACCATGCCTAAAGAACTCTATCATATACATAACTATACCAGATACAAACAGTGTAGCACATAGTATAAGTACTATAAAGTGAACCTCCACTTCTTTTTGTACTTCCATAAAAGGCATTTTCATTACTCTTTCTAAGTAAACCTGAGCAACACCGGCAACACCAAAAGCTACAGTCATACCTATCATACCTATATTAGAGAACCAGAATGCCATACGTCCTATGTTGGTATCGTTAAACTTACGCCCTGTCATATTAGGTAAAGCGTAACTTATAATAGCCATAACTATCATAGCATAAGCTCCCCAGAATGCCAAGTGAGCATGCATAGCCGTCACCAAAGTACCGTGAGTATAAAGGTTAGTTTGAGGTAGCGCATGTGCGAAACCTAATAAACCTGCTCCTACAAAAGATACTATTGCTGCACCTAAAGTCCAGTATAAAGCTATCTTGTTAGGGTGTTTTTTCTCTCCTTTGCGATACATATTAACAGCAAACAATGCCATTGCCAAGAATGCTAAAGGCTCTAAAGCTGAGAATATACCTCCTACTACTAACCATATTTTATTTACTCCTATATAATAATAGTGATGTCCTGTACCCAATACTCCCGAAAGGAAAGTAAGCCCTACTATTATGTATAACCACTTCTCTATCACTTCCCTATCAACACCTGTTAGTTTTATAAGTAAGAATGATAGTATACCTCCCATTATAAGCTCCCATACTCCTTCGACCCATAGGTGAACTACCCACCAACGGAAAAACGAATCTGTTACTTGACTATCGAAAGGCAACATACCCGGCAAATACAACAGTGCTGCAAAGAAAAGCCCCATAACAAGTACTAGCGATGTAGTAGTTCTACGTTTACCTTTGTATAAGGTAGTAAGAATTATCCCTAAGAACAATAATACGTTTGCTACTACTAAGTAATCTAAACCTCTAGGAATTTCTAAGAACTTTCTTCCTTCCCATATATTGAAGTGAAAACCGATTATGGCTGCTACACCTACCAATGCCAAACTTATAAGCTGTACATAAGCCAATTTAACACTGGTTAATTCGGTTTGTGATTCTTCGGGAATTATATAGTAAGCTGCTCCCATGAATCCTGATAATAACCAAACTACTAATAAGTTTAAGTGAACAGCTTTTGCTGTGTTAAACGGTATTATAGAGTGTAAGCCGTCGAATCCTGCGTGAGCAAAACCCATTATAAAGCCATAAACTAGTTGCAAGGCAAACAATGCCATCGAAAGTGCAAAGAACCAGTAGGCTACTTTTTGTGATTTATATTTCATAATATATATTATTTATTGTGTTTATTCTGAGAGTGACGATCTGGTTCTGTCAACTCCTACTACTTCACCAAAGCCGTTAAGGTCTATCTCTCCTATCCATTTGAAGAAGTCTACCATATCTTGAGCTTCTTCTTTAGAGAATCCGTAAGCGACCATTTTCCTTCCGTTAGGAGCCCACGGTACTGGTGACATTAGTACGGCTTTTATATAGCCTTCGCCTTGTCGGTCTATCACCTTAGTAAGTTCAGGGGCATAGTACCCTCCTTCTCCAAGCAGGGTATGGCATCCCATACAGTTATTGGTCTCCCACAGGTGTTTACCACGTATTACCGCTTCGGTAATGTTCTCGTGGTTGGTTTGGTCTTGACTTCCGCTAAAAGAGTATATAGTCAAAGCAATAAATGCCAAGAATGTGACTAGAGTACCTCCTAGGAAAAAAGTCCGCGCTTGCTTTTTTGATAACATAAGACTAGTTTTTATTTAGGTTATTAATACGGTAAAATTACTCATAAGAGCTAGGGTAAACGATGACTTTTATCATACTTGTTAATATTGTATTAAAAAAACGATTAAGTATAGTTGTCTCTAATCATTAAAAATATCTGTTTCAGATAAACCTCTTTAGACTTATAGCATTTGGTGTTTCAATAACTATAATAGATGTTCTATCGCCTATTATAGGTGGTATACCAACTATAACGAGGGGCAAAACATCTTGTAGTCAATACCTATCTGTGGTATTGCTACTGAAAGACTGTGCGGTAAGGGTAAAAATACTATATAACAGAGTGAGAGGATGTTGTTATCTGTAATCAGTCGAATAACCTTACAAACACAAACCTAAACCCTATAAACGATTACTAAAATCAGCTGCGCAAGTATATTATATTAGTTTTTTGAGTAAAAGCATCTAATTAAAACCAAAAAATATCTTCATTCACATAAATATCTTCATTATATTTGCCAAAAACAATACAGATGCAAGACAGTACAATAGTGGCATTAGCTACAGCCTCAGGAGTGGGAGCGATAGCAGTAATAAGAGTTTCGGGTAAAGATGCTATAAGTATCTGCGATAAGGTTTTTGTAGCCAAAAGCAAGAAAAAAACACTTGAGACTCAAAAAAGCCACAGCCTAGTACTAGGCGATATAGTCGATAACAACAGAGTTATTGACGAAGTATTAGCATCTGTGTTTGTAGGTACCAATAGCTATACAGGCGAAAATACAGTAGAGATATCTTGCCACGGATCTATTTATATACAACAAGAAATAGTAAATCTATTGTTGACAAAAGGCTGTAGTCACGCCAAACCAGGGGAATTCACCCTAAGGGCTTTTTTGAATGGTAAAATGGATTTATCGCAAGCCGAAGCCGTTGCCGATATAATAGCCTCTAGCTCCAAATCGGCACACGAAATAGCCATTAACCAAATGAGAGGAGGTTTTTCGTCGCAAATAAAAGACTTAAGACAAGAACTACTAAACTTCGCCTCGCTGATAGAACTAGAACTAGACTTTTCGGAAGAAGATGTAGAGTTTGCCGAGAGAGACGAATTCAAACAATTACTAAGTAGAATATCAGCAGCTTTAAAGAAACTAATAGATTCGTTCGCCTTAGGAAATGTACTTAAAAACGGTATCCCTGTAGCTATAGTAGGAGAGCCAAACGTAGGTAAATCGACATTATTGAACAGTTTTTTGAACGAAGAGAGAGCGATAGTATCGAGCATAGCAGGAACCACCAGAGATGCCATAGAAGACGAAATAGTATTAGGAGGCATGTCGTTCCGCTTCATAGACACCGCAGGGATAAGAGAAACCACCGATGAAATAGAAAGTATAGGTATAAAGAAAACCTTTGAAAAAATAGAACAATCACAAGTTGTATTGTACCTGTTTGATTCTAGTAACACAGGTAGATACGATACCGTAAAAGAAGAAATAAGCAAGATAAAGAAGAAATTCCCTTCTAAGAAAATACTACTAATAGCCAACAAAACTGATATTTGCGATATTAAGTTATTAGAATCAGAGTTTAAAGGCATTGAATATATAGAAATATCGGCAAAGCAAAGCGAAGGTATATTGCTATTGGAACAGGAACTTATCTCTATGATAAAAACAGGAAAGATAAGCAATAATGAAACTATAGTGAGTAATAGTCGTCACTTTGAGGCTCTGAGTAATTCGTTAATGGAGGTTAAGAATATAGAGATAGGTATATATAATGGTATATCGGCCGATCTGTTGGCTATAGATATACGTCAGGCATTGTGGCATATGGGTGAGATTACCGGGGAAGTGACTAATGATGAATTGCTGGGAAATATATTTGCTAATTTCTGTATTGGGAAGTAACCACAATAAACAAACACATAGAAAACATACTAAAAACCACGCTAAGCCCTTTAATACAGGGCTTTTTTAATATCCTTAATTATGGTTGTTGTGTTTTAATATAGGTTTATTGGTTGTTTATCTGTACCTTTCTTGTACCTTTGCAGTACGAGGTACAAATATTAGCTCTTTTTGTACCTCGTGATAAATATATTGAAACATCAAGGAACATAGAGAAACATTCAGAAACACAGGGAAACAATGAGTAGTAATATCAGAGTGCAAAGGATTTGCCAATTATGTAATATTGAATTTACAGCGAAAACAACAGTTACTAAATACTGTGGAGATAGCTGTGCAAAGAAAGCTTACAAAAAAAGAAAGCGAGAAGAGAACATAAAAACAAGCAACCAAGAAACTGAAAAGACTATATCTATACCTTTTGAAATATTAAAGAATAAAGAGTTTTTGACTATAGCAGAAGCATGTACTTTACTTTCAGTAGGTAGGTCTACTCTTTGGAGGAAAATAAAAAACGAAGAGCTGAAAGTTTTAAAAGTAGGTCGTAGAGTGATAATAAAGCGTAGTGATTTAGATAATTTTCTAAAGTCTAACTAAAAAAAAATACAGATGACAACAAAAGTAACTTTAAGACGTAAACCTATGAGTAAAGGAATGGAAAGTTTGTATTTAGATTTTTACCCACCGATACAGGTTACAGGTAAGGATAAAACTACACGCAGAGAGTTTTTGAAACTACATATCTACGCTAAACCGAAAAACCCCTTACATAAACAGAGTAATAAGCAAACTTTAATACTTGCAGAACAGATAAGGATAAAAAGAGAAAACGAGCTTAACAAATCAGAGATATACACCGATTGGGAAACTGAAAAGCTAGAGCAGAAGAAAAAAGGAAAGCTATCTTTTGTTTCTTATTTTGAAAAGCAAATGGATAAAAAAGAGGGTAAAAATTATAATGTTTGGTTTTCTTCTCTAGCTTATTTAAAAGATTTTATTAAATCAAAAGATT
>JABSPL010000077.1 GCA_013215105.1 Flavobacteriaceae bacterium | reverse complement strand
CAAAGTATGTCGAATTTAAGACAGAAGTAGGTATTAATATATACTCTAATGTAGTGAATGAACATGTCCCTAGAATTAATAATAATAATACATTTAAAACGGCTCCCGGAAGATACTACTCAAAAGAAGGTGAGCCAGTGATGTTTCGCTGGTATTATGATGGTGTATCTTTATTTATAGAAATAGCACCTCTACCGGGTCAGAGATATGAACGTATAGACGAGGAGATGGAAAAATTTGGGTTTTAAGCTTAACGAAGATTAATTATATATTTAAAACGGCTCCTCAAAGATACTACTCAAAAGAAGGTGAGCCAGTGATGTTTTTCTGGTATTATGATGGTCAATCTTTATTTATAGAAATGAAAGTTCTACCAGGTCAGAAATATGAACGTATAGATGATCAAATGCCAGAATGGGGGTTTTAATTATATCTTTAAAAATAAAGTAAGTGGATTTTTTGAAATTTAATTGATATAGGTGCACTGGTAATGTTGGGTGTATATGGTGAATATTTATCTCAGCGATTGGTTGTTTTTATCTACTCTTTTGTTCGATATATAGAAATTTATAATATTATATGAACTGTTAAATAGTTCTTTAAAGAAGTAAAGTAGCCATTTGTGCTAGATGTATCAGTCTACAAATTTTGGGATACAATATCTCAAATAATTAACATCATGAATACAAAACATTCTTTCAAGTGTAAAATGCAGAATCGAAGTCTACGAGACCATAGGAAGGTTGCTTAAATATACGAAGCAAGATTATATATGAGACACAAGTTTCGCACCCTGTAATTTACAGGGTGCGAAATTTGTGTTTTAAATAAAAAAAGTAGCATGAAACCTCAGGTAGACTCTTTATTTAATTGAGTTTTAGTAGTTTAAATAAGCAAAACACTAAACATGCTGAATAGCAAAGAGTACGAGATAGAATATCTGATTTAGAGGAGGTTATAGTATTACCCGTAAATACACGGTATGTAGCGTTAATGGAAGGATTAACTAGACGAAGAGCCGAGTTAAATAATTTAAAAGATCAATAAATAAGGCAAACTATCTCCAAAATAACTTGACCATTTTTCAGAAAAACTATCTTTACTTTCTGAAAAACCTCAACTATATTTGATTTTCGATACCGAAACTACAGGATTACCCAAGAAACGGAAAGCTACTATTAGTGATTCCTATAATTGGTCTAGGTGGCTTGGCAGGCTTTTGTTTTTTGGTAATATAATTAAATGTATTCTGGTTTATTGATTTGCTAAGTGTTTCTTTAATAGGTCTATCCTTTCTTTCGAATCTTGTCCGCCTCCAATAATTCTTTATTACCAATACTTGCTTCCTTTTGATATAAATAACACCCTGACTTCTTTCCTAAAAGAGATGAATGCTTCAATTTAATTTTATAAGTAAAACTTGCTTTATAGAGTTATTATTGTTTAATTTGATAAAATAATATAGTTTTGTAGTAGTAAAAAACAAAATAGGCTGAATTATAATTCAGTTTTAAATAAAAAAGCATGGAAATATTTATAATACTATTGTTAATCATTATCTTAATTTTGATTATCAATTTCAAAAGCAAGGTTGATAAAATTGATAATAGACTGTACTCTATAGAATATAATCTTAAAAAAACAGTTAAGTATAATAGTCAAACTTCTGAAAGTACAAAAACAGAAGTTAAGTCGAAACCTTATATAGAACCTGAAAAAGTAATAATAAAAGAAGATAAAGAAGAAGTATTAATAGTTTCTAAGCCATATGAAAAGCCTATTGATAAGCCTGAAAAATCTTTAGTCTCAGACTTTAAAAAAACAACCAAAGTAACTAAGGAATCTAAACCATCGTTTATGGAACGTAACCCTGATTTAGAAAAGTTTATAGGGGAAAACCTACTTAGTAAAATAGGTATTGTTATTTTCGTTATAGGAATGGGGTTTTTGGTAAAGCTAGGGATAGACAATGAAGTGATTACAGAAGTAATGCGTGTAGTTATAGGTGTTCTTATAGGAGGAGCAATGATAGGATTAGCTCATTATCTGCGAAGTTCTTTTTCTCAATTTAGCTCTATACTTATAGGAGGAGCTTTGTCGGTTCTTTACTTAACTATAGGTATAGCTTTCCATCAATACGAGCTTATTTCTCAAACCCTAGCCTTTGTCATAATGGTACTTATTACTTCTTTCGGAGTTTTATTGTCTATATATTACGACCGTAAAGTTTTGGCTATTTTAGCATTACTAGGCGGGTTCGGGACTCCATTTTTTGTAAGTACAGGTTCTGGTAATTATGTAAACCTACTTAGTTATATTATAATTTTAGACATAGGAATGTTAGCTTTAGTGTATTTCAAAAAGTGGAATATTATAAATTACCTGACATATACTTTTACCTATATATTGTATTACGCAGTGTTTCAAAGTAAATATTTGGACGAAAAAACAGCTTCAACTAGTGTTTTGTTTATATTCTTAACTGCTTTTTATATTCTATTCTTCCTTATGAGTATAGTCAATAATATAAAAAATAAAGACAAATTCAAATTAGCCGAAGTAAGTATGTTGTTGAGTAATTCTGCAATTTATTTTGGTTTTGGGCTAGCATTGTCGCAAGGTTACAAAGACGGAATATACAATGGGCTTTTTACAGGACTTATAGCCGTTTTTAATTTCATATTTGCTTTTAGCCTTTATAAAAGAAAAAACATAGATACCAATATATTGTATTTATTAGTAGGAATGGTTCTTACATTTGTCACACTTATAGCTCCAATACAATTAGAAGGTAATTATATTACTTTATTCTGGGCATTGGAGTCGGTTTTGTTATTATGGTTGTCAAGAAAGTCAGGTATACATATAGTTAAGCTAATATCTTTTATGGTAACTATACTTATGAGTATAAGTCTTATAATTGATTGGAAACAAAACTACACAAGTATCAATAGTGAAATTATTTTCAGAGCTTTTATAAACAAAGCATTTATAACTTCTTTTGTTTCTATGATTTCCGTTTTTGTAATTATAAAATTATTCAACAAAACAGAGGGTTTCGATATAAAAGGAGTTAAAATAACTGTAAAACCTTTGTTTTTTAAAATACTTTTTACTCTAATAGTGTATATAGGCTTATATTTGGAGATAAATGACCAATTACTCTTACTAGAAACAGAAAATAGTCTTCGATTAATATCTTTAGGTGTTTTCAATTATAGTTTTGTATTAGCTATGATGGTAGTTCAAAGATTAAAACCTAATGATTTACTCGATAAAACAATCAAAGTACTTTCTTTAATAGTAGTAATATCATATATCACTACCTATCTTAACCATATATCTACAGCCAGAGATTTGTTTTTGTACGATGAAGGATATACTTTTACAGGTTTTTATATTCACTATATTTTACTTGTTTTATTAGTTGTTATTTTGGTTAATTTATATAGAAAAACTATTTCAGAATACGGATTAAAGTCAAAAGTAGGAGTTGTTTTCCTCTGGTGTTTATCATTTATTTTCGTATTTATAAGCTCTGCAGAAGCGGGTCATATATATGTAATTATAAACAAAAAACTAGATATGCCTAACTACTATATTTATACCGACGCAGTCAAATATATATACCCTGTAGTATGGACAGTGACTTCACTTATTCTTATGTCTATAGGTATGAAATTCAGAATAAAAACACTTAGACTAGCTTCTTTGGCTCTGTTTGCCATAACTATAGCTAAGTTGTTTGTTTACGACTTCAAAGGAAATTCTACTGCCAAGATAATCTCATTTATATTACTAGGAGTTATTCTATTATTAGTGTCGTTTTTATATCAAAAATTAAAATTCATACTTAAAGATGATGAAAATAAAAAATAGTATTTTACTAAGTATTATATGTTTGTCGTCTGTTTATTCACAAGAATTTTCAGATCAGGCAACAATAGATACTATAAATAAAACTGGCTTTTTCCAGATAATATTACCTGCTCAGTTGTTAGGTAAAGCTCAGGTAGACCTGAGAGACCTTAGACTTTACGACCAATTGGGGACAGAACAATCCTATTTGATACGCCGTGAATCGGACATATATACTAGGTCTTCTTTTAAAGAATATTCTATAATAGAAAGGGAAAGCGAAAAAGACACTATTTCGTATTTGATTTTCGAAAATACAAAAAGAAACAAAATAGACCATATAGGTTTTGTGGTAAACAATACCGGTGTTCGCAAAAAAGCAATACTAAGTGGTAGTAACGACCTTAAAAAATGGCTGACCATTAAGGACGATTATTTACTTAGAAATATGAGTAGTAATAAGAAAACAACTCAGCTTAAAACATTAAATTTCCCTCTTAGTGACTATGCTTATTTTAAATTAGAAATATCGGACAATATAATAAATCCTATAAATATATCTAAAATAGGATACTATGATAAGTTAGAAACTAAAGGAAATTACACTTATTTTGATCTTCCCGTAATAATCCAAATAGATAGTGCTAAGGTGTCGACCATAAAGGTGAAGTCTCCTTATAAAATGTATATGGAAAAGCTAAAGTTAGATATATCTGGAGCTGATATGTATTCTCGTTATGTGAAAATATCAAAAACTAATAAGTTTACTGATCTTAAGAATAAAACAAAGTATATAGATGAGGTTATTACTTCATTTAATATAAATTCTAATAAAAAAAACGAAGTTAAAACAGGTGATTTATTGGCTGATGAGTTAACTATCAAAATATACAACAAAGATAGTCCTCCATTGAAACTAGAGAAGTTAACGGCATCGTTTCTTAATGTATATTTGGTTGCTAAGCTAGAAAAAGGCAAGATATACACATTGAAATATGGTAATGAAATATTAAAATCACCGAATTATGATATTGCTATGTTTGATGATGAGATTCCTAAAGATATACCTAAACTGACAGTATCTGAAACTAGAAAAATAGTAAAAGGCAAAGAGAAGGTAAAAGAAACTAATGTTTTCGAAAATATATACTTTATATGGACTGCTATAGCTTTGGTAGGGGTAATTATATCTTTGATTTCTTTTAAGATGATAAAGGAGTTAGGGAGGGAATCTTAGGTGTGGAATAATTAATTAAAGAAAATTAATATTCTATAATTTGTAGTAATAAAATACTACTTTTGTCATAATATATATAATTCGAAGTTTGATAAAAGAAAAAAGGAAGGTAGGTTTAGAGGAGTTTAGTGGAGTGAAGAAAGGTAATAAACTTGTGGAAAATGAGTCTAAGGCTTTAATAACTCATTATCTCCATAATATAAATAATACTGTTTCAGAAAATTATAAAGATGATGCTCTGAATACGATATCTGACTTTGTGGAGCAAAATGAAAACATATCCATAACAAAAGAAGATGTATTAGAACAACTGCTTTTCGACATAAAGGAAGTTCCTTTCATTGCCGACGATAAGTATAATTTCAAATTTATTGATTTGTTTGCAGGAATTGGAGGATTCAGATTAGCATTACAAAATATAGGAGGTAAATGCGTATATACTAGCGAATGGGATATTGCTGCCAAAAAAACATATTTTGAGAATTTTGGAGAGATTCCATTTGGAGATATAACCAAAGAAACAACTAAAAACTATATACCTCAACAGTTTGACATTTTATGTGCTGGTTTTCCTTGTCAGGCATTTTCTATAGCAGGAAACAGAAAAGGTTTTGCAGATACTAGAGGTACTTTGTTTTTTGATGTAGAGCAAATTATAGCTAAACATAGACCTAAAGTTGTTTTTCTTGAAAATGTAAAGAATTTGGTTTCCCATGATAAAGGAAAAACATTTAAAACTATTATAGAAATATTAGAGAAAAAACTAGGATACAAGGTATTCAGTTCTGTTTTAAATTCGATGACACATGCTAATATTCCACAAAACAGAGAGCGTATTTTTATAGTGGCATTCGACCCTAATCAGGTGTCTAATTATATGAATTTCAAATTCCCTGAGAAAATAAAATTAACAAAAACTATTCACGATATTCTAGATGAGGGTAAGCATGAAGATAAATATTATTATGCCAAAGACCATCAGTATTATCCTGAATTAGAAAGAACAATGACCTCTAGAGATACCGTTTATCAATGGAGGAGAGTTTATGTGAGAGAAAACAAAAGTAATGTATGCCCCACTTTAACAGCTAATATGGGGACAGGAGGGCATAACGTCCCGCTAATAAAAGATGATTATGGTATTAGAAAATTAACCCCTAGAGAGTGTTTTTCTTTTCAAGGTTATCCCGATAATTATATTTTGCCTAATTTAGCAAATGGGAGATTATACACTCAAGCAGGAAACTCCGTAACTACAACATTAATAGAAAGAATTGCTAACGAAATAAAAAAAGTTTTATGAAATCATTTGCAGAAATAGATATTGAAAATAATGGAGATTATTTAAAACTACTTTCTGCCGTTTCAAAGCTTTCAAGGCTTTTTACCGAAAAATCTATTCCTCTTATAAACTATAGGGTTGCTGAAAATATTTTTTGTAGGAGTTTTAATGCTAATAATTTATCTAGGTCAGATACAGCATTTGATGCTAATTATAATTCTGTAGGTATTGGATTAAAAACATTCGTTTCTGAGAAAGATACTAAAACTGAAAAAATAGCTGAATTCAATAGTCTTTCGGCTTATTTCAGGGAGTATCAAGGAAAAGACCTTGCTATTAAATTAGGAGAACACAGAAATGAAAGAATTGATTTGGCTAATAGGCTTTATAATATAGAATCTTCTATTTATCATATTGTAGGTAGAAGAGATAAAGAATTATTGCTTTTTGAAACTGATTACGATAAGATAGATGTAGATAATATCAATTTTATAAAAAGTACTAAGGCTGGTATTCAATTTGAAGATGGGAGCAATTTTTATTCATACAATTACTCTAAAAGTGCCTTGTCTAGAAAATTTATTATTCCTGATAATGCGTTTCGATTACCTGTTGATATAGTAGAAGATCCTTATAGTTTATTACTAGATTTGTTTTCTAACAACGATTTTGAAAAAGCAAGTGATACACTTGTGAAAGGAGATAACTACATAGTTTTACCTCTTTATAGCTTCAAAGATAAAGAGAAATTTGTTTTTGAGAAAAGTGGGCTTAACCAATGGAATGCTGGAGGTAGAAAAAGAAATATGGGAGAGGTCTACATTCCTATACCTATCAAAATACACAAAGAACACCCTAATTTCTTCCCTAAAAGAGACAAACACTTCAACTTAGAAATACCAACAGGAGAAATTTTTGAAGCTAAAGTTTGTCAAGAAAACTCAAAAGCCTTAATGACCAACCCTAACAAAGAACTTTCTGATTGGTTACTTCGAAAAATTCTTCAACTAAAAGAAGGTGAACTCGCTACTATAGAAAAATTAGATAAATTAGGCTTTGATAGTGTAATTATCACAAAAAACAATAAGAATAGTTTCAAAATTGATATAATGAAAACTAATTCTTACGATGATTTTTGGAATTAAATAAAAATACTCCATGTTAATTCATTCTTTTTACAGTAATTTTAAAGAAAAAAACATGAAAGCAAGTATGAGTAATAAACCAGAAAATAAGCAACAACCTCAACGATAGTAATCAAATTTATCAAGACTGTTAGCGTACTTTCCTGATTCAGAAAACATATCTAGTTCTAATCAGAATAGACATAATATATAAATTACAGAATAATATCCTCACCAAACTATCCCCAAAATAACTTGACCATTTTTCAGAAAAACTATCATTACTTTCTGAAAAACCTCAACTATATTTGATTTCCGATACCTAAACTATAGGATTACCCAATAAATGGAGAACTCCTATTAGTGATACTGACAACTGGCCTAGATGTGTGCAAATAGCTTGGCAACTGCATAACTACGACGATAGCTTAGTCGAAAGTAAAGATTGCCTTATATAATACCGATGGAAGTCTAGTTTAAGACCAAAGTAGAAGAACAAAAAGGGGAAGATGAAATTTTAAAACATTTGCTAGACTTGTCTGAGTTGGTTTAGGTTGTTGTTGAGTGTTTGTGTGTTTAGCTGTTAAATATAAGCCTGTAATCGACATATGTGCTAGTGTGATTTATTATTTTACGTATTTTACTTTTCTATTATCAGGCATACTGGCAAGAAGTGAAATAGGTAAGTTATATCAATTGTATTTCCAAATACCTTAATAGAAGTAGAATTATTTTTTTCTTTAGCAAGGCAAAAAATCTAAGCATAGCATCGCTATGGTTCTGTTTTTTAACGCAGATAAAGGAGAAAAGAAACTATTTATATATGATAGATGGAGATTCAACTGGTATAATATGACTAATATAAATAGAAATTAAAACCCAAGCCTAGAGATGCTGTGTCTAAATAATTGACTTCTTGGTTTTTAAATCCAGTCAATATACTAGTCAAATTACGACCTGTTTCAAAGTAAAAACCTATCTTCTTAGATCCTAAAAACTTATGAGTGTTTATCCATAATAGCTCTGACCTAAAATAAAACCTATAAATTACATTTGCGCTAAATAGATAGTAGTAATCATTATAGTAATCATCGTTTAAACCATTGTATTCGATTCCTGATATATAACTAAACTGTGCTCCAGGGTTGATAAGACTCCATTTGAAATTTTTATTTATAATAATAGGCTTTATTACTTGAAACTCATGAGCTAAAGTAACTATTATCGAGCTACTCCCTTCTCTGCTTTTTGGTACAATACCTAAGGAGAATTGAACCCTTACTCTCTGGTTTTTTTTATAAAAATACCCGACTCCAGCACTCAAAAAACCGATGTTTCCAGCATATTGAATAGAAAAAAAATGAGGTAAAAGAGCAGGTCGTCTATAAGTAGGGTTTGCTGAGAAACTAACAGAATTAACTTATCTAAATTTTAGATTTCGGCATAATTCCAAATATTATATCTCCTTACGTAATATTTTATTCTAAAAATATTATTAAGAGTAAATTCAATCTTCAGAAAGCATT
>JABSPL010000076.1 GCA_013215105.1 Flavobacteriaceae bacterium | reverse complement strand
TACTACGCATATCCCATCCGTTCTCTGCTAGCTAAAAAAAGATTCTGCAAAAAGTATTCAGTATTTTGCAATTTGTTTAATATTTAAAGTAACCCTATATCAAAATTTGTAACATAATCAAAAACGGAAATTATGTCAACATATAAAAACTTACCCGCAGTGTAAATAACAGGTTGTTCTTCTGGACACGGAGAAGCATTAGCCAAACTATTTATAAAAAATGGTTCTCCAACTTATGCCTCTGGAAGAAAATTAGAATCTATTGAAGGATTGAAAAAACTAGGTTGTGAAACGCTACAAATTTATGTAACCTATTATGACACCATCATAAAGCGGTAAAAACTATTGAACACAAACACGGTTCTGTAGGGATATTAGTTAATAATGCCGCTATTGGTATTATGGGTGCAATGGAAACTATTCCTTTAGATGAGGTAAAAAGACAATACGAAACCAATGTATTTGGTTTATTAGCAATAACACAAGCCGTATTACCTGCAATGCGAAAAGCAGGAAAAGGAAGAATCGTAAATATTGGTTCTAGTGGTGGTGAATTTACAACACCTGGCGGAGAAGTTTATCAAGCCACTAAATATACACTTACTTCGATGAATGATGCTATGAGAGCAGAATTAGAACCTTTTGGTATTCACATCACTATGATTCAGCCAGGTGCTATTACTTCCAAGTTTGCTCAAAACGGAGCAGTTTTAGGATGTAAAGAAAAAGGACCTTATCAAGAATTAATGGTAGGGGTTAATAAAATTACAAGTGCTGCGGTAAAAAAGGCTCTCCTGGAACTTGGACACCAGAACAAGTTGCAAAACTAGTTTTAAAGCAGCAACAAAAGGTAAACATAGAGCACGTTACATACTCAGTTTTGTTGTAAAGGTATTAATTTACACAAGATTATGGATACCTTACAGAATGTAGGATAAAATGTTTATGAATAATCTAACCAAAGAAGGAAAAAAAAATTTAAAAAATAAAGCTTAATGAATTTCTATCAGCACACTCAAAATTGGTATAACGGAGAATTATTTGAAGGGAAAATAATCCTCTTTTCAGGTATAATAATAACTATTATTTCTTTATTAATTTGGAAGTACGGGACAACACCAAATGCTAAATCATTAATTATTCCATTATTATCGGTCGGTTTATTATTTTCACTTGGTATAAGTACTATGATGATAAGCTACCCTAAAAGAATGGAAGAATCGGAACTAACATATAATAAAAATGCTCCAGAATTTATTTTATCAGAAAAAAAACGAGTAGAAGATTTTCAGGTTTTATATAAATATTCTGTTGGTTTTGCCGCAGTAAGTTTTGTGCTTACCATTATGGCATTTGGTTTTATGGAAAATAGAATCTTTCAATCAATTTGTATCGCATTAATGTTGGTTTCTGTTTCTTTAATTATTATTGACCATTTTTCTAAAGAAAGAGCCAAAATTTACTACATTGAAATTCAAAAACACTTAGAAACTAAATGACCGAAATTATTCAAATAAAAAGCATTAGTGAAATACATCGTTTTCTGAACGTCTAAAAACCTTTACACCCATTAATATCGGTTTGCAGACATACACCAAATATGAATCTGGAGATTACTAATGTAAAAGTGTGTTTTGATTTCTATATAATTTCTTTAAAATCAGATATAAAAGGAAGTGTAAATTATGGTAGGAATACTTATGATTTTGAAGAAGGAACAATGTTGTTTTAGGCTCCAGGACAAGTATTTAATATTACGGATGAACCAATAATTGACCTAAAAGGGTGGACGCTTTTTATCCACCCAGAATTATTATCAAAATCGAATCTTTATCAAACTATACAGCAATACAACTTCTTCTCTTATGATGTGAATGAAGCATTGCACATTTCGGAGAAAGAAAAAGTAGTTTTGACTGAAATTGCAAGTAATATTAAAAATGAAATCTCTCAAAACTTAGACCGTCACAGCCAAGATTTAATTATCCATAATGTGGAATCCATATTAAAATATAGCCAACGGTTTTACGACAGACAATTTTTAACTCGAACAAACAAAAACAAAGATTTTATAACTCAGTTTGAATCGTATCTAAAGGACTATTTCAATTCGGAGAAAATAGGAACTAACGGAATGCCAACAATAGAACAATGTGGAAAAGCATTAAATATGTCTGGGCATTATCTAAGTGATTTATTAAAACTAGAAACTGGAAAAACAATTAAAGAACATATCCATTTAAAACTCATAGATAAAGCAAAACACCTATTACTAAATTCTACTATTTCTATAAAATCATTAGCTTACGATTTAGGTTTTGAATATCCTCAATACTTTAGTCGACTGTTTAAAAACAAAACGTGAATGAGTCCGAGTGATTATCGTAACTTAAATTAAAAGCCATCAGAGAACAATGGCTATAATTAATACGGGTTTCAGTGCTTTTTACAAAGACCGTACTAACCATGACCAAACCGTTATGGGAAACTATAAAAATAATGAGCTTTACGAATGGAATATACGAATGTGAGAATCCTTACGGCAGTATATTTTTCGGGTGTTCATTAGTTCGTTCCTCGGTTCGTGTTCTACTCCAAACATAAGCTTGTCTTTTTTCTACACCTAAACGTATAAGGTTATTTTATTTCTAGCGAGTTTGAGGCAACAATACGTCATTGCGAGTGAGGAACTAGCGAAGCAATCTATTGGGATTGCCTTACGAGGCACGAAGTAATCTCTCGCAATGACGTACAAGGTTCGCAATGACGGAAGGCTAAATCCTCTCAATGATATACGATATACCCCTTAAGGAATAAAAAACTGTATGTTCTGTAGGGTTGATGTACTCAAATGTTAAGTAAACTACATGCAACCTAAGGTTTTAAAAGACATCTGTGGTGTTATGTATTTAAATAACACAATATACTTGTATAATCCAATAGTTTTAGCTTATTTTGGGTAATATTACAATCTGTATGGAATTACATGTGAGAAACTGTGTGTAAGCACACTCGCAGTATTTTATCAGAATGTAAGAAAATAGGCAGAATTAATAAGCCACTAACTGGGCGTATAATCCATAGGAGAAGTAGTTTATGAATGAAATGTAGCTCTTCGAAAAACCCTACTACGTATATGCTAGCCGTTGGGCGTAATGCCCGAACCTACTAAAAACACGAAATCATAATTTGACAAAAAAATGCTTGCAGAAATTTTAAAAAAATCGTTTGACAAATACTTCAATGCACCTATTGAAGCATGGATAGAATTTTCTGAATTATGCGAACCAATTTCATTTGAGAAAGACGAAATAATTAAATCACAAAATACGACTGAAAAATATTTCTATTTCATCATTAAAGGAAGTGCCGGGATTTTTTTATGGAAAGAAAATAATTTTGTTTGCCTTGACTTTGCATTTGAGAATAGTGTTTGTTGTGATTATATGTCTTTACTTACAAAAGAGCCAACAGAATTAGAAGTTGTTGCTCTTGAAAAATCTGAAATGATTAAAATTTCGAGAGATAATTTCTATAAGTTAGGTAAAAAATCTATTGGACAAATTATTATGCAAATGTCAGCTGAAGACTCTTTTATTGAAAAACAAAAACAACAAATTGAACTTTTAACAAAATCATCCAAAGAGAGATATGAGATCCTACAAAGGAAATTCCCTAATATTCACCAAAGTATTGCACAAAAACACATTGCATCTTACCTTGGCATTACACCACAAAGTTTGAGTAGAATAAGAAATACCGTAAATTGATTTTTTACCATTTGGTAACTATTTTCAATTCTACAATTCTAATCTTTGCATCTCAATAATTTAAAAATAAACAAGATGCGTAAAATTTTAATTCTTACTTTGACACTTATTGCAAATTACACTTTTGCACAAACAAATTTAGAGCAAAAAAAAACAGACCGGAAAGGCTTTTTTATTGGTCTTGGTCTTGGTGCAGGAGTATTAACACTAAATACAAATGACAGTATTAAAGTGTCTTTTTCTACAACATTACCAAACATAAAAGTGGGTTATATGCTTAATGAACGCTTTGCTCTACTTGCATTATTACCAGGATCAAATTATAAACACCAAGGTAAAGATAGAGGGTTTGAAGGTGTAATTATCGCAGGACAATATTGGTTAAAAGATAATTGGTGGTTGTTAGGAGGAACAGGTTTAACATTTGACGCACCTGCATTTTACACAGTCAAAGACCTAAAAACTGCAAAATTTTATACGGGTTTACCTGCTTTTACCTTTGCAACAGGTTATGAAGTATGGCACAAAGGACGTTTTGCCTTAGATTTGCAATACCGAATATTTCTTGGAAAATCAAATCTTCCTAATAATGGGCAAAGAGAAGGTATCTCTAATATGTTTATAGTTGGATTTAATTGGTATTAAATATGATCGACTTTGCTCAAAACGGACTGTTAATAATTTTATCACTTCTGCTAATATTACACATTTGTGTTTTATTAAAATTTATCCCTTACAAAAACATTTGGGGTGGAAGACTAAAGTCTAACTCTGAAATGTATAGATTTGAAATTGTATCAATCATAGTAAACCTATTTTTCCTTTTCATCATTTTGGTACAATCAGATTTTTTGACAATTAACTTTCCAAAAAAAATAATGACGGTCATTTTATGGATTATGACCGTTTTGTTCGTATTTAATACATTTGGAAATATAGTTTCAAAAAATAAAGTTGAACAAAGATTATTTACACCCATCACGATAATTCTAACCATCTTCACATTAATAATAGCCTTAAACAACTGAACAAAATCACATACGCCTAACAAAGTGTAAAAACAATAAGGGGTTTAGTTCTTAAGTTAAAGATCTGTGTCTTTTACAAGATATAAGTTTTATAATTACACTTTTACACATATAGTACTTATATATTATTTGTTAATTAATTCTATTTATGAAATTAAAAATATCTATACAGGATATGTACAATGTGCCTAATACTATCTATAAACAAGTTTTAGGACAGAGTATATATATAATAACCGTTGCTATTAGGCTGAATATACTTAATATGAATAAATTATTAACAAGTAAAAATTTGACGATTGCTAACTTTTCTAATACAATCGAATGAGTCGTTTTTTTATTTACCAATAGAGCAAATTGCTCTCTTTTACAGCATGCAAGGAATTACTTTTTCGGTTACTTTTGAAAAACTAGAATACCCTGTTAATTTTTCATTGGAAAGTTTAAAAGAACAACTGAGCCCAGACTTATTTTTTAAGGTAAATCGGCAAATCATCATCAATATTGAAGCTATAAAAAGGGTTCATTCTTATTTCAATGGAAAGCTTAAGCTTGAAACAAAACCTACACATACTGAAGATATTATTATTGGTAAAGACAAGGCCGCAGCTTTTAAAAGGTGGTTAGATAGGTGATGTATAATAAATGGTTAAATGATGTCATTCCTAATTTATTCATAAATTTTTATAGGCTTCATATTCTGAGAAACTTTAATAAAAACTCGTCTTACTCAAGTTTCGCAGTACCTTCAGACATCTTAAACAAGGGTTAATAAGCTAGTTTTAAACCTTCCTTGTTTTGTCTTAAAAAACTAAATTCCTCACAATTACTTATAATTTTAGATGTAATACCTACTAAATCAATACT
>JABSPL010000075.1 GCA_013215105.1 Flavobacteriaceae bacterium | reverse complement strand
TACCTATACTAGTCTCTGCACCAGTCCTGTCACTATTGAAAGTCTGGTTCTTACGAGCAGACAAAACTATAGTTTCTAATTGTTGACTATCTTCGGTTAGTTTTATATCAACATTCATCGCTTGCCCTAGGTTAAGATATACTTCGGTGTATTCTACGTTTAGGTATCCTACATACGAGATTGTTATGGTATAAGGACCGCCTATACGCATATTAAAGATATTGAAACGCCCCTCCATATCGGTCATAGAACCATATTTGGTGCCTGTAGGCTGGTGTACAGCCATAACGTTGGCCCCCATCAAGGTGCCTGCGTTGTCATTAACTACTCCTTTTATGCTCGACGTAGTGACCTGAGCATAGGTAGTAATATAAAGAAATAATGTGAAAATAATTGATACTGTAGTTTTCATAAATCAGTTAGTTAATTTGTTTGGTTTTTAATATATTATCTTACGCCAAATATAGTTTAAAAAAGGAATAAAAAAAAGAGAGGGCTGGAATGGGTTTCTACTCTGATTTATAGGGTTTAATCTTGTTATTTTTATGATGTAAGTAAAATATGAGAATGGTATAATGATGTTTTTAGCCGTCTATCTGTTTTTTAAATGTTACTTTTAAACATTATAATATTATGTTTAATAGATTGAGTTAATCATTTTTTTACAGATTATCTAAGGTTTTTAGATGGTTCTAGCTAGTTTAGGTTTGTTTCTATGTCGTTTATAGCTAGTTTGTCTATAATGTGTGCGTTAAAACTTCTCCTTGTATATTCCTTTAAGGGTGTTGTTGGTTTTTAGATGCTTCATTTGTTAGGTTTTAACGATGTGTATTCTAGTATATTATCTGATGAATATTATTCGGTTATTGTTTTTTTTTGATTTCACTTGTAGGAATCATGATTTTATTTAAAGGATATAGTTTTTTATCAAGAAAAGTTTTTTAAAGCCTAGTTTCAGATATAAACCCAGTCCTTTGTCTGATGCTTGGAGAGTCATATCTCTATAGCCTTCATTTATAGCTTTGTTTATTGTTAATTTCATTATTCTATTAGCAAAACCTTGTCTTCGGTTTTCGGGAGCAATGCCAAGAGAATGTACACCTATAGTATTACCTGTTTTGTGTAGTAATACTGTTCCTATGGCTTTATTGTTACTATAGGCTATATAGTAATTGATGTTCTTGTTGGTTTTACTTACCGTATCTGCGCTTATACTGTATCCGAACGACGAAGTAAATATATTGCTCCATAACTTACTTTGGCTACTGTTCGTTACAAGTATTATTTCTAAATTGTCTTCTGTTTCAAAAGTTTCGCTAAGTTTTAGATTCATAGCTGTTTGTTCCGACTTTACTCTAAAACCATTGCTTTTAAAAATATCATCATCGGGTTTGTTGTATATATTCCAAACTTGTAACGACGGCATGGTTGTCAATTGCTGTTTTATAAAACCTATAGTTTCTGTATTTAGGCTTTTGTTAGTCCATAGTTTGTTAGGCCATTGAGAGTTTTCTATGAGGCAATAGTCAAAATTAGGAGTCTTGTTGTGAGCACCGAAACGCTTACCGGCCGTTATCCAGATAGATATAAGATTATCTATGTTTATTTGTGTTAATTCTTCTTTGTTTTTCATTTTATATTTATTAATAAAATCCCTGTTAGCATAGCTATAATGCCTGTCATTCTTTTTATGGTTATAATTTCTGTAGGAAGACCTAGCCATCCGTAGTGTCCGGCGATTATAGAAAATGTTACTTGACCGAACAATCCAAGTGATATCATAGTAGAAATACCTAGTTTAGGAATGGTATAGTAATATATGCTAATTCCTAATACGCTAAACAAACCGCCTGTAAGCCATAAATATATTGGTATTTGTCTTATCTCGGTTATAGTAACTGTGTTTTTGTAGCTTATAATAACGAAAAGCAAAGCAAATATAGTGCTGCAGAAAAAAGCTATGAGGCTAGCTAGTAACGGGTTTTTGAGAAGGGAGCCTAGATTTGAGTTTAAACCTCCTTGAATAGCCAAAAATACACCACCAAAAACGGCTAATAATGACAATGTGTATTGATTCATAGTGTTTCGAATAATTCGTTAATAGGTTTTCTTACTTTTGTGCGAAATTGAGTGTGGTCTTTTTCTGAGCGATAACCAACAGTTGCTATCACCGATGCATTTAAGTTTTGTTTGTCAAGTCCTAATATTTCATTGTATTTTTCGGGTATAAAACCTTCCATAGGACAAGCGTCTATTCTTAGCTCAGCACAAGCTATTATAAGGTTGTTAAGTGCCAAATATGTTTGCTTTGAGGTCCAATTTTGTAGTTCTTCTTTATTTCTTGACTCAAGTTTCGCAGTACCTTCAGACATCTTAAACAAGGGTTAATAAGCTAGTTTTAAACCTTCCTTGTTTTGTCTTAAAAAACTAAATTCCTCACAATTACTTATAATTTTAGATGTAATACCTACTAAATCAATACT
>JABSPL010000074.1 GCA_013215105.1 Flavobacteriaceae bacterium | reverse complement strand
TTTCTTATCTCTAATTTGGTTTTAGCAGTCTCTTGATTTGGTATCTTTATTATCTGATTACAAATATGAGGAAACTTAAAATATATACCTAAATCATCAAAAAAACCTCTGTAAACAAATTGGCTTTTTGGAATGGATTTGTCATTTTCAATTATAGAATGCTCTTTAGAAAAATGATTAGGGCTAGAAAAAGAAAAAACCTTTATATAATTATCTCCAATACTACTGTCTTTATCAAAAGAAGCAGGGTTTACAGAACTATTATCATTTAAACCGTTAATTATATTGTAAATAAATTTCCTTAGCTCTATCTCCTCTATAGGTCGTATAACCGTGCCTTCTAAATTATTAAAAATACTGACAGCATTATTAACGCTTCTCTCGAATAATGAAATTAAATTTTTCTCTTTGTGATGTAACTTATCTTTAGTAGAAAAAGGATTAGCTAAATATGATTTACTTAGAGTTTCTATATCTTCTAAAAAAAATGATATAACAGTTGTTGATTTATATTTCTCTCTCCCAGAGAAATACTTGTTTTCACATTTGTTTAAAAAATTATCATATTTGTAATATTCATCACCTTTTGTTATCTGTTTTTCAAATAAATCACAGCGATGAAAATATACGTTTTCACCTAAAATATTTAAAGCTTTTATCTCATTAAGTATATTGTTTTTTAAATCATCAAAACTAAGGCTATAAGCAGAAGGAGTATCAATCACAAATGAAAGACCTATTAGACCGTTCGAAGATATAATAGCATTCTGATAAACATTAATTAATGGTGTTTTCATGATTTAATATTTTTAACGAATAAAGATTGTTTTGCTTCTTTATCTTTGTTTTTGTTAAAAAGGATTTTTTGTTTTTTAAAGTTTTCTCTCTTAAAAACATATATACCTTATAAAATATAACCAAAATAAAAGCCTCTAAAATTAAGACCAACAAACCTAATGAAACATACAACATAGATATAATCATAACATGAAATATAAATGACATGAAAAAAACTATAATATAGTTTACATTTAGACCCCACATTTCAGGGTCATTATCGATTCCCTTATATGTAATTATTCTCATATTAAATACTCCATCCTCCTGTTGAAGAAATTACAACCTTAAAAAGAGCACCAAATAAAAAGGCAACAATAATAGTTCCCCCAGCCACATAAATCATACCCATCAAACCTTCATTTTTTATATCCTTATCCGCATTACGTATCTTGTTTAAATTAGCAACTAATCCTGCTATAATTCCTGCCATAATGATAAAAACCATGATAGGTGCTAAATATTCATCGAGTAATGTGTTTATAATTTCTTTCATCTTGTATAATTTTATAACAAATATAATCAATTTATTTTTAATTGCCAAATAGCAAGTTTTTTAATGTAATTAATTAATTATTTGGGTATTACCTAAAGGTCGGGCTATACGTTATATCTTTTTTGCGAGAAAATATATGGCCACTGCTATCCCTAATACATTTAATAAGTTAAGCGTTAATTTTTTAGTGTTCTACACTTGCAGAACCACAAGCTCGATTGCGAGCCCAACTCGATTGCGAGCCCAACTTGGTTGCAAGACCAACTCGGTTGCGAGACCAAAAAAAATAAAAAAGGTTGATTTGCTTTGTTTGTTTGTGTTTCTTTTTCGTAGGGTGTGATTATCTTTTTCTGAGTGCTGGCGAAAAACAAACGCTCCCCTTTCAGAAAGAAAGGTCGATTTGCATTTCTACTGGTTAGTTGTTTTTATAGAGTAATATATTGATGTTTTTTTGAACATAAAATAAAACTATCAACTATATTATATATATCTAAACAATCATATATATTATATATATCAAATGTATTATATATAACAGTTGTAAATATAGGTTAAACCCTTTATTTATAGGGGTTTAGCTTGCGTATGTCGTTAATATTTCGTATCTTTATAGTAAGAAAGGAAGGAAGCAAGGAAGGAAAAAAAGGAAGAAAAAAGGATTAAATTTAAAAAGAGTGAATAAGGATTGCAGTCCTCAAACACTCTTAAACAACGATTAAAACTAAGAAATCGTTAATACAAATATAGTGATATATAAACAATAATTAAAACTAAGAAGATGGAAAATTTAGACATTAAATCAGAAAGTAGGATATTTTTAACAGACTACGCCAGTTATAATGATGGAAGTCAATTTGAGTTCGGGCATTGGGTAGAATTGGACCAATTCGATGATGCAGATGAATTATATAATTATATCTCTGAACATTTTAAAAAAGCAGATTTTAAAAGTCCTTTATTCTCACCACGAGAGGAAATGATGATTACAGATTTTGAAGGTTTTCCAAAGGAATTTTATTCCGAATGTATGAATTTTAATAATTTATTTGAGTTTTTTGAAATGGCAGAAAATTGTGATTATGATATTGAAATAATAGAGGCATTTTCTAATTTGGGTTTTGCTGATATTTCTGATACAGAAAAGTTTTTTGAAGAATTAGAAAATAGATTTATAGGCGAGTATGAAAATGATGAAGAATTTGCGGAGGAAATGATTGGAGAAGAGCAAATAGACAAAATACCTTCTTTTATTTCTATTGATTGGGAGCGAACAGCCGAGGGCTATATGCAAGATTACACCTCTGATAGTGGTTACTATTTCAGTAATTGTTAACAGTCTAAAACCACCCTTAAAAAGGGTGGTTAATGTTCAATTTTAATATATATAATTATGAAAACAATTATAAATTTAAAACAGAAAATAACCGAAACAAAAGAATTAAACGAGTTCGAAATTAGAAAAATATATACAGAATATAAAGGACTAACAAAATACAAGTTTATAAAAAATGCTTGTACCGTTTCTAAACTAGGCTTGCACGAATTAGAACTACTATACAAGTATCTAAAAACATTTAATGAGCATTACTATTATTTTTTAAATACTGGTTTAATAGACAGCTATTTTGTAGGAGGTAAACAAACAAAACAACGAAACAAATCAACGTTTAAAAATTGGATTGGTGCAGTAGATAAAACTCATTATATAGAGCAAACAAACTTATAAAATTATCAATAAAAAGGTCAAGCCTTATACCTATCAAGTCAAGGCATAATTTAAAATATACTATTATGGAAATTATAGACATTACTATGAACTTTTTTGAAAATGAATTAATAAGTAAAACTTTTCTTTTTGAAGATGATAAAAGTATAGATATAGACACTGACAACTATATATGTGATATGGACGGCTTTATGGTTGCTCCAAAATCAAGACTTAAAAAAATAGAAAAAAGAATGAATATTACAATATTATGAACGTAATAAAAAAAACGGTAAAGCCTTATACCTATATAAGTCAAGGCATAATTTAAAATCTACTATTATGAAGGCTATAAAAAAAGTATGTTATATAGATTATTTAGATTCTAGAAATAACTATATAAAAAGTAGAAAATCTTTTGAGAGCTATCAAGATGCGTTCGATTGGATGGTCAGAACATTTGATACTATTGATAAAGACTTTATATATTATTATTAATTTAAATTCAAATATTATGGAAGCTACAACCGATAAATACACAATTAATTCTGACCCTGTTTTTTTTATTAAAAAGACAATTTCAAATCATTATGAAATAAATATAAACCAAATAGAAAGCAAAACAAGAATTAGAAAAATAGTGCAAGCGAGGCAGTTAATTATGTTTTTTACTAAGAAATTTACAAGTTTAACGCTTGTCAAAATTGGTAAAAAAATAGGAGGAAAAGAACATAGTACTGTTTTGTATTCTTTGCGAACTGTAAAGAATTTATCTGAAACCAATAGGCTATATAAAGAGGACGTTTCTAATATATATAAGAAACTAAAAGAAGTCTTTAAGTATGGTATCCAAACTAAATTATTATTGTAATATTATAGAGTCCTTTAGAAGCTAGTTTTTTAAAGGGCTTTTTTAAAAAAACCACTACGTGGAAAAGGACCAAAAAGAAGTTAAATAATAATATAATTATCATGATATCAAATAAACAGGCAAAAGAAAACATATCAAAAAAATTAGAAGAATACGGTTATTCTTTTGATGGAGATTTTGAAGCGTTTGAATATATCGGTTATAAAAAAACCTATATACCTGTTATTTGTAATAATGGTCATCATTACAATGTTAGATATCCTAATCTTATAAGTAAAAGTAAATGTGACAAATGCCATAAGATTAAAGTGTCAAAATATACCTCTAATACAGAAGCTAAAGAGAAAATAAAAGAATCTTTGGAGTATAGAGGATATAAGTTTGATGGCGATTTTGATAAGTTTATATATGTCAATTCTAAAATGATTATAAATCTCTTAGATGAAAAAGGGGAGAAAATAAATCTCCTTTATGATTCCCTTACAATTAAGAGTAAATACAAAAACAAAACAGAAAACAGAAAAGCTATTAATATTAATATTAAAAGCAAATTAAAAAAAACACTAGAAGATAATAATTATACTTTTATAGGGAGCTTTAATAGGTTTTTTTATAAAAAAACCAATATGAAAATTACTGTGAAATGTGAAAGAGGACATCAAAACACATTGTCAATAAATTATTTTATAAAAAATAATGTTTGTCGAGACTGTAAAAAAGAAAACTCAAAACGCTTAAAAAAACCATCAAATCACTAATAAATTGATGGTTTTTACTTTCTTGTTTGTTGTGGTTACTCCTTAAGAGTCACGATGTAAATATAACACAAAAAGACATATAAAACGTTTTAAGGTTCTTTATTCTCTTGTTTAATTTCTAAATCTTCAATAATTATTTCTTCTTTTAAAACTTCAACTTCATTTTCAATATTCTTAAGGGGAAAGCAAGAAATAAATAGTAAAATAAGGACAGAAAAAGCAACAATAATTAATATTATTTCTCTTTTTCTTTTATCCAGGCTAACTAAATTTCCTTGCATTTTATCCATACCCAAATATACAATAAATTAAGGAAAATAGTGTTGATTAATAGTTAGTTATATGTGTTTTAATAGTTCATTTAAACCATCGTTTAAATGAACTTTGTATTTGTTAAGGTTTTGTAATCTTAATATAATTATATATTAAAATAAGAACTATCTTTTGGGTCTAGGTGGTGCTGACGGTCTTGGATTTGGTGTGGATTTTGTAAGTGGTCTGGATCTTGGTTTAGATCCAGGTGTCGGTTTATTAGGAGTTGGTGTTGTAGGTTTTTTATTACTCATATTTATTTTAAGTTTAATTTTTTGTTTAATTCATCTTGACTTTTAACTTTCAGCTTTTTAGTTAAAATGATGTCATTGTTAATTGAAGTATACATTTCGCTATATCTTTTTTTGAATATTTTATAATTCTCTTCAAATTCTTTAATTGAAAAATCTGGATTTATCTCCATTAAATCTCGGCAAGTTTCTAATTCGATTCTTAATGTAGTGAATTGCTTTTTTTTTTCAGTCCAATCTTTAACTTTTCCAGTAACCCCTAAGGAAGCATGGGTTATGGATAATACAGCTGATATCCCTGCAAATATAATCCATATATATTTGAATCCTGGTTCACTCCAAAGTGTCCACCCAGAAACAGCCGAACCAGATGCTGATAAAGCAACTAATACCTTAGTAATGTCATCTGTTTTTTGCCAAATTCCAATTACTTTATCTGATAATATCTCGACCCAATATGAATCATAGTATACTTCAAATATTTTATTCC
>JABSPL010000073.1 GCA_013215105.1 Flavobacteriaceae bacterium | reverse complement strand
TAACCTGACTGCCTACAAACTCCGATATAGAATCTTTCTCCACCTCTGGCAGATGTTTTTTTATTATATGAATACCCGAACCAAAACCTGTATCGAAAACAAATTTTATAGGCTCGTCCATTCCTTTTAATTTTAAATATAAAAATGGGTTTCTCAGCAGTTTGCTGAACTCACCATTTACCTTTTTATAGCCTTTATACTTAGTTATTATTTCTTTTTCATCTATTAAACTAATAGTAGAGTTTTCAAAATTAAATAAAACTATTTTTTCTCCATCATGGTATTCTTTATCTTGAATAGTGAAAATATCTATACCTAATACGCCTCTGTATTTTAAATCAAAACAAGTAAAAGGACTGTTTAACACATGTGACTTTACTATTTTATTTTTCGCTTTTAATATATCTATATCAAAGTCGAATATTCTCTCTGAAGTATCAACTATAGTCATATCAGGCAAAAAAACTCTTTTTTTCCATTTGGCAGCCAAAGGTGAGTTAGCTATCATTATAGAGTCATATATGTATGTTAATCTACTTCCTGTATCTAATAAAAATGGTAACTCTCTACCTTTATTATTTACATTTATCATCATCATATTAGCCTTGTTTAATTCAAAGCTAATAGTTTTTATATCTGTTGTTCTTACATCTTGTTTCATATAGTTTTTAAGACTATTACAAGATATTAAAAATGTGATTGTTATTAGAATAATTGTTTTTCTCATATTTTATGTATTAACCCCAGTATATAATTATACTGGGGTATTGTTAATTTTAATTTAAAACATTAATATTATTATAGCTATCATACCTGCAACTTTCAATATATCTTCTTCATTATCGGCTATCCAACTTATAGCTTGTCCTATTGATTCTCCAATTGACTTAAGAGTCCGAGAAACCCAACTTCTACTGTATAGGCTATTTTCCCCATCTAAATCATCTCCAAATTTCACATCTACATTTTCATAATTGTCTCCATACATTATTTGGTTTATATCCTTGCCTTCTAGTACATCTCCAGAAATCACAAACAACTCCTTAGAATCGTAACCTTCAATTATATCGCCTTTAGTAGCGTTTGCTATTTGCAATTCGTATGAGGCTTCTATTAACTTGAGTCCTTTTTCTGACAAATACTCTCCATTGGGCATTTCATCTAAAAAGTCCTCGAAACTAGTAGGACTATCATCTCCTCTGGCTTGCTTTTTGGCTCTAGCTTCTAGCATCAATGGTTTCAAAGATTCGTTAACCTCGACCATACTGGTGGCTAAACCTCTTCTTAAAAATTCAAAAGTTTCTGCCTGCTCTTGTTCTTCCGTTAACTCTATACTATCCTCATTTTCTTTATCACAACTAACTAGAAAACTAGTGATGAAAATAAATAATATAACTTTCAAATGTAAATTTATAAAATTTTCATAATATATTAATTTAAATTACATATAGAATCTATCTTATTTATAAAGGAGTCATAAATACTTGTATTATTGCCTTTATGTAATTTAATATTACATAAATACTCCTGTTATAGCAGTACAAGTTTTTATTCATCTTCCTTTTTATGTTTTAAAATATAAGTAAGGTTAACACTCATATGATTATTACATATATCTTTTTTATTACTACTTTTTTTTTAAAAAAGCAAGGTAAATGTTTAAGAACTAATAACCTATTTTAAATATAAATACTTTACTTTATCCTTTGTTACCCAAATAAAGTTTTAAAGTGTCTTTGTTTTCCTTTTTATTTTTTTCTTAGAAAGACTCGGACTTGCCCATTATACTTTCCCTTTCCAAAAATAGGTTTACTATACATACTTTCAAACTCAGTATGGTTTTAAACATACTTATTATTCTTTGCATTGATATTAGAATCATTAAACTCTAAACAATAGTATCCTTATGGGTTATTATATTCTCTAAAAAAGGATAAATTTCACTCTCTATAATAATATTCCTAACACACAAACAATAATAAGTTAATAGCTTGTCTTTATAAAATACTCGTAATATTTCAGGGCTTCAAATCGTAAGAAAAATAAGTGCCTGAGGAGGAACGGCACCACCCATGTCATTACGAGGAACGAAGTAATCTAGACTGTTTTATAGTGGACTAGGTTTTTTGGTTCTTTTTTCAGCGATGGAAAAAGAACATAATAAACTTTAATTGGACTAGATTTTTTTAGTTCACTACTTTTATATTTACCAAGGGAGTTCGTGAATCTCCTTCGTCGGTTTAGTTCACTACTTTATTATTTTCTTCATAGGAGTTCATGAATCTCCTTCGTCGATTTGTTTTTTCAGCGATGGGAAAAAGTAAAAGAAAGTTTTGTATTGTCTTTTAATCTTGTAACAAAGAAAACACCGTCATTGTTCCATTTGTCTAATAGAGTATGATTATTATATGTCTTATCAAAGACTGCGACTTTTCCTTTTTTGCTAGGGTACTAGTAATCGTTTATGGTGATTCTTACAATTGTGTTCGCCTTAAGAAAGTATATAAATAACTATATTTTTTTTTTAACTAGTATCATTAGTCTACAAGGCTATTTTTATTTGTTTTCCGGAAAAAAAAATAATTCATTTTTAGTTGGGTGTTAGGGTGTTAAAGATAAAATTTGTTTTTACTTAATATTTATTGCTTTTAGATGCTTCTATAAGGATAAAAACACATATCTTTGCAACCGCAATAAAGTCCTCCTTAGCTCAGTTGGTTAGAGCATCTGACTGTTAATCAGAGGGTCCTAGGTTCGAGCCCTAGAGGAGGAGCAAAAAGCTTTAACTATCACTAGTTAAAGCTTTTTTTTATGCGTTTAATTTAAGGAATATACCCTGTATAACTGCTATTAATATTCCAGTACTATAGGCTTAATTATTCTAACAAATATAAAAACAAACACAAAAAAGCCGCTTTACTATCGTAGTAAAGCGGCTTTTTTTGTGTTTGTACAATTTATTACTCTTTAGGCATATCTCTTAACTTACCTTCAGACTTCGCAACTATGGTAGCTACAGTAGCATCGCCAGTCACGTTTATGGTAGTTCTTAACATATCTAAAGGTCTGTCTACTGCAAATATAAGAGCAAGTCCTACCGCAAGTTTTTCGGGAGGGAAGCCTATAGACTCTAATACTATAACTAGCATAACCATACCAGCGCCTGGTACAGCTGCCGAACCTATCGACGCCATAAGGGCAGTAAGTACTATAGTTAATTGATCGCCCAAGGTAAGGTCGTGATGTAAAGCCTGAGCTATAAACACAGCTGCCACGGCTTGGTATAGACTAGTTCCGTCCATATTGACCGTAGCCCCTACAGGAAGCACAAAACCAGTTATTTCTTTGTCTACACCTACTTTGTTTTCGACCACATCCATAGTTACAGGAAGCGTTGCCGCACTAGAACTAGTAGAGAAAGCCAACAATTGAGCTGGAGCTATCTGCTTAAGGAACCATATTGGAGACCTTTTGGCGTATATAGCCATTATAGTACAATAGAAAGCTATCATAATAAGAAGCCCTAAAACAACTACTCCTGAATATTGTAATAGTTTCATAAGTATAGCAGGGTCGTTAGCGGTGACCACCACATTGCTCAATAATGAGAATACGGCAAAAGGAGCAGTAAGCATTATTACATCGACCATCTTTAATATTATATCGTTAAGCGAGTCAAAGAAATCTTTGAATGGCTTAGCTTTTTCTGGTTTTATAAGTAACATAGAAACTCCTAAGAATATAGTAAAGAATATAACTTTAAGCATTCCTGTTTTTTCACCCATTGCTCTTATAGCATTATCGGGAACCATATCGACCAAAAAGGCTAAAGGACCTGCTTCTTTTTGCGAAGCTGCCGATTGTATTTTAGCAGATATACTAGTATTGTTAGAATATACCGAGGTCAACTGATCAATAGTTGACTGAGCTATTCCATCTCCTGGTTTTATTATATTAACCAAAACCAAACCTATAGTTATAGCCATTATAGTAGTACCTATATATATCACGATAGTCTTAACTCCTATATTTCTGAATTTGGAAATATCTTTAAGGTCGGAAATACCTTTGATTAACGATGCCATAATAAGGGGGACAGCTATAAGCTTCAGCATTTTTACAAAAATAGTTCCAAAGGGCTTGACCCAGTTTTGTATAAATACATCACCTCCATCGACCTGTAACATGCTTATTCCAAATAATATACCGGCAAACATACCTATAAGTATCTTCCAGTGTAATGCTAATTTCTTCATTTATTGTTGTTATTATATTAATGAGGGGAATATAATAGTTTTTTTTTTCATTGAAAGGTCTTATTTAAGTTTTATTATACAAAGTAATTTGCACTTGCGGAGAACCACTAACTACTCAGTCTATACAGCAGAAATAAGCAAACTTTCCCTTGCCAGATATTACAAATAAAGCATAAATTATTTTTCTTTATATCTTGTCATATTGACTATTATTTAAGGAATTATGATGTTAGTTTTTATGCTGTTAAACAATACGACGTAAGATATAATCAAATTGGTAGATATTATACTCATAAAAGTTAAATTGACTTATTTGGTTTCTTCTGTCTATATTTAATAACATTAATAAAAGTCAGTATTAGTTTTTTATTGTTACTTTTGCTTATTATTTAAAAAAACAAAGATGGTAAATATAAAAGAAACTTTAAAGTCTCTTGGATTGTCTAGTAACAACCAAGGAGTATCAACAGGTAGTGAAAATTTCGGTTCAGGAGCCGTTATAGAGTCTTATTCACCAGTAGATGGTAAATTGATAGGAACAGTAACTACTGCAACCAAGGAGGATTACGAAGTAGTAATGACTAAGGCTACAGAGGCTTTTAAGAGCTTTAAGACTATGCCAGCTCCGTTAAGAGGAGAGATAGTACGTCAGTTTGGAGACAAATTGAGAGAATTGAAGCAACCATTAGGAGAGTTAGTGTCTTACGAAATGGGAAAATCTTTGCAAGAAGGACTAGGAGAGGTTCAAGAAATGATAGATATATGTGACTTTGCAGTAGGACTTTCACGTCAGTTGCACGGGCTTACGATGCACTCAGAAAGACCAGGACACAGAATGTACGAGCAGTACCACTCATTAGGAGTAGTTGGTATTATATCAGCATTTAACTTCCCAGTAGCGGTATGGGCATGGAATACAGCACTAGCTTGGATAGCAGGAGATGTATGTGTATGGAAACCGTCTGAAAAAGCACCTCTTTGTGGAGTAGCTTGTCAGAATATAATAGCAGATATATTAAAAGCTAACGACTTACCCGAAGGTATTTCTTGTTTGGTAAACGGAGACTATACTGTAGGAGAGTTTATGAGTAAAGACACTAGAGTACCATTAATTTCTGCAACAGGATCGACTCGTATGGGTAAGATAGTTGCTAAGGAAGTAGCAGGACGTTTAGGGAAATCTTTATTGGAATTAGGAGGGAACAATGCAATAATAATCACTCCAGACGCAGACCTTAAGATAACTACTATAGGAGCAGTGTTCGGAGCAGTAGGTACAGCAGGACAGAGATGTACTTCTACCAGAAGACTTATAATACACGAGTCTGTTTACAATAAAGTAAAAGACGCAATAGTTTCGGCTTATGGACAGTTGAAAATAGGAAATCCTTTGGATACTAGCAACCACGTAGGGCCAGTAATAGATAAAGAAGCTGTAAGAATGTACACAGAAGCTTTGGAAAGCGTAAAAGCACAAGGAGGAAATATAGTAGTAGAAGGAGGAGTATTAACAGGAGAAGGATACGAAAGTGGATGTTACGTAAAACCAGCAATCGCAGAAGTTGAAAACTCTATGCAAATAGTACAAGACGAAACTTTTGCTCCTATTTTGTATTTGATAAAATACTCTGGAAATATAGAAGACGCTATAGCTATACAAAACGATGTAAAGCAAGGACTTTCATCGGCTATAATGACTACAAACTTAAGAGATGCTGAGAAGTTCTTAGCAGCTACGGGGTCTGACTGTGGTATAGCAAACGTAAATATAGGAACTTCAGGTGCTGAGATAGGTGGAGCATTTGGAGGAGAGAAAGAAACAGGTGGAGGTAGAGAATCGGGTTCTGATGCTTGGAAAGTATATATGAGAAGACAAACTAACACGATAAACTATACTACTGAGTTGCCATTGGCACAAGGTATAGAGTTTAACTTGTAATTTTAGATAAAACCTTATTTTATAAAAAAGCAACCTGTTAAGGTTGCTTTTTTGGTTTTAAAAACATTAGATAGATCCCCAATTATTGTTAGTGACCCTATAAATGTTGTGTACTTTTCTGGTACTAGAATAACTGGTATATGTAATTAATGATTTCTCTGGATTCAAGTGTTAGTGCAAATTTGTGATTATGAACTACAAACAACTTAAGTTTGTAAAGTAGTATGTTTAATAAAATAATCAAGTTAGAAATAAAGAGGAATAAGGCTATCTCAGACAAAGAAAAAAGATATTACTTTTATACGTCAAGATAGAAAGTGAAAGAATTATTGTTTATCCAAAAAAGTTTGTAATTAAAGATTTAATCTGGTGTTCTTGTTTAAGTCCCTAAAATAGTCAGATAACATTCTATAATATGTAAAATAAACACGATATACAATCCCTATAGATTGCTTTGTGCCTAGCAACGACGTAATGTCAAGTAAATAGGCTAGGGGTGTTGTAGTGGTTTTGTTTTTATTTTGCACGTATATACTCAATGCTTTGTGTCTCCACCCAGCCATACTTATAAACCCACACAAAGAAACCCTATTCACAACCCACCAACCCTCAACCAATTAAAAAAAACTTCACATTTTATCATATTTTTTCATTGTCAATCCAGAAAAGCATCGTAGTTTTGCACCCGCAAAACAACTGATGTTAATCAAACAACAAAAGGCGTTAAGTTCTTATAAATACTGACTGAAACGAAAACTTTAAAAGTTTAAATAAGTAAACAGATTCAATACATTTGAGTCCTGATATTTATCTGAAGCATTGCTTCAAAATTCTTTAAATTTTATTTGTTT
>JABSPL010000072.1 GCA_013215105.1 Flavobacteriaceae bacterium | reverse complement strand
TGCAGGACATAGAACAGTCTCCGAAGAGCTGAATATTGATTATTATTTTGCTCATCCTTACCATTCTTGGGAAAGAGGATCTAATGAAAATTTGAATGGTTTGATTAGACAGTATTTCCCCAAAGGCAGTAGTTTTATAGATATAACTGATGAGAGAATTAAGGAAATAGAAACTAAATTAAATGAAAGACCAAGAAAAAGATATAACTTTGCTACACCAATAGAGAAAATGGAAGAATTATTATTTAACCAAGAAAGTTGCATTTAAAGGTTGAATTCTGCTGGTCTTCGTTACAAGAAATAACAATTACTAAAAGTAATATAAAAAAATTGTGTATATATTTCATTCTTATTTTGTTTGATTATTAGTTGACCCAATTAGGTTCTTTGATACTAAGACTTCCTAAAAAGAAATTATAACGAGACTGAACTGAGTCTACATTCCAATTAGAAAGATCTTGATTAAACGATGTTGCGTTATTAAACATATAAAGCATAAAGATGACATTTGAAGTATTCCATTTAGAAATATTTTGATTAAAAGAAGAGGCTCCATCGAACATCCATGCCATGTCGGTTACACTTGAAGTATCCCAATTAGATATGTCTTGATTAAACGATGTTGCGTTATTAAACATACTCTCCATATTAGTTACACTTGAAATATTCCAAGTAGATATGTCTTGATTAAATGATGTTGCGTTATTAAACATCCACTTCATATTAGTAACATTAGAAGTATTCCAAGAAGAAATATCTGAATTAAAAGAGGAGGCTTCATAAAACATATACCCCATATTAGTTACACTTGAAGTATTCCAAGATAGAGTATTTTGGTTAAAGGATGTAGCTCTATAGAACATGTAGAACATATCAGTAACATTAGAAACATTCCAAGTAGAAATATCGGAATTAAAGGATGTAGCTCGATAAAACATTCCCATCATGTTATCAGCTCCTGAAACGTCCCATGTAGAAAGATCTTGATTAAAAGAGGAGGTTTCTCTAAATAGATACGTCATATTAGTAACATTAGATACATCCCAAGAAGAAATATCAGAATTAAAAGATGTGGCTCCCCAGAACATCTCTTTCATATTAATAATATTTGACACATCCCAAGAGGAAAAATCTGGATTAGTCAAAGAAAATGCTCTATAAAACATACCGATAAGGTTTCTGTTTCTAGATAAGTCAGGAGCATCTGTTGCTGATATTGTCATGTTGACACAATTAGAAAAAACACCTAAACCTGCTCCTCTAACATTAGCAGATTCCCTAAGAATTATACTACCCCATTTTTTTATTTCTAAAAGTCTTTCTGCTATCCAAAATTTGTCTCCCAAGAAAAAACCATCATTAACAACACTCAAATCATCAATATCTCCAATATTAGCAATTTTTATAATATATTCTCCTGCTTCGGCATAGTTATGACTTATCACTCCCACAGGAGTTACAGGACTTCCATCTCCCCAATCTACATTTATATAATCTTTATATTCACCGTCTATAGGAAGGGTAAACTCTCCATCAGAAAGGTTCCATACCGAGATAAAAGCATTAGGAACAGTAACACTTATTGTGTATTGTGAAGTACTACCATCTTCTGCTGTTACAGTATATGTTACTGGGTTTGTAAAATCTTGAACCTCCTCACTTGCTGGAGATATTACAGCTCCATCGGGTATAGTTATTGTAGGTATAAGGTTTGTCAACCCTTGGTTTAAACCTATTTCTAAGTATATAGTTTTATTATCTTGATCTATAATTGAGTTATATTCTCCTATATTAAAATCAATAATATTCTTTCTTGAGCTACCTATCACCTCATCTTCGTTACAAGACGCTGTAAACACAAGTAATAGCATCATAAACGTATAAATTACTCTTTTTTTCATTGTTTATCATTAAAAATTTCGGGCAAATATACTATTTTAATTATCTATTTCATACAAGTATACACTTTATGTTTTAAATAAATACCAGCACATTGCAGACTAGATAGTAACATAAACAATAGTTAAAAATCACATACGATACAATTTTCTGTAAATTTTTCAAAAACAACAAGCAGTAAGATAATGACAAGAATATCACCTATAATAAGCTAGGAGATAGATCTACTTTACTAAACCCCGAAGTCGTAGAGTTATCTGATATATTTATGATGCTATTGTAACTAAAAAAGCCTCCTATATAGGAGGCTTTTTTTAAACTTATATTTTATTTTTTAGTTGTTCCAGTTAGGTTCTATTATATCAAGAACTCCAATAGAAAAGCTAGAATGAGTTAAAACTTTAGCTACATCCCAAGTAGAAAGATTCTGGTCAAATAATTTAGCTTCATTAAACATATAATCCATATTGGCAACATTAGAAACATCCCAAGAAGAAAGATCCTGATTGAATACTTTAGCATTATTAAACATATTGTTCATATCGCTAACCTCAGAAACATCCCATGAAGAAATGTTTTGGTTGAATGAGTGAGAGTTTCTAAACATATTATTCATATCAGTAACTTTAGAAACATCCCATCCCGAGATATTTTGGTTAAAGTTAATTGTTCCAGCAAACATGGTATTCATATCAGTAACATTGGAAACATCCCAACCCGAGATATCTTTATCGAAAAGAGAAGCTCCTCCAAACATAACACTCATGTCGGTAACTTTAGAAACATCCCAATCGGATATATCTTGATCAAAATAAGCCGAGTAACAAAACATACTACCCATATCTGTAACATTAGAAACATCCCAACCGGATATATCGGAATTGAAATATCTGGAATAAAGAAACATATTAGACATATCTGTAATATTAGACACATCCCAGTTCGATATATTAGTAACCTCTAAATTCCAAGCCATAAAGAACATTGCATTCAATCTGGTAATTCTAGATAAGTCAGGGACATCTGTTGCCGTTATAGTTAGGTTGATACAGTTATAAAACACACCCCTTTCTTCACCTCCTTCATATTCAATATCAGGAATTTCTCTAAGCATTATATTATTCCATTTTTTTATCTCTAATAATGATTCGGATACTTGTTCTGATTTATCCCCAAAGAAAAATCCATTATCTACAACATTCAGTTCATTTATATCGCCTATATTAACTATTTTGATAGTGTATTTACCTGAATGGCTATATTTATGTTTTATAACTCCTAATGCAGTAGCATCAGTTCCATCTCCCCAATCTACATTGATATAGTTTTTATAATCCCCATCGATAGGAAGAGTAAATTCACCAGCAGCAATATCCCATACAGACACAAAAGCGTTAGTAAAGTCGTCGGTAGCAATAGCGGTAATAGAAACCGTATATTCTGAAGCACTACCATCTTCTGTCGTAACAGTATATATCACAGGGTAAGTAAAATCTTGAGTTTGTTCACTTGTAGGAGATATTACAGCTCCATCGGATATAGTAATTACAGGAGCTAAAGATGTCAAATCTTGATTTAAACCTATTTTTATTAGTATAGTTTTATTTTCCTGATCGATAATGGAAGGATATTCTTCTATCTCAAAGCTATTTATATTTCTTTCAATACTTTCTTCATTATTGCAAGAAATTGTAATCACTAGTAGTAATATACAAAAACTATATATTGCGCTTATTTTCATTGTTCTGATTTGAATTTACCGCCAAATATAAAACTTTACACAGTATTCAAAAATGATTAATAGCCTTTTGTAATAAAATTAACATATGATAAATTAGTTATTTATAACAAGCTGTTACTACAAATATCACATACAAGTTCGTAAAGTGATCTATTTCAAGAAGTAGCGATAATATATATTTTGACAGCAAGCAACCAAGAGAGTAATTGGAGTGACTTAAAATAGAAATTAAAGAAGATAGTTACCCGAGGAAATAGGACAACTGAAGCTAAAACCTTTAGATGGAAAGTTTCACCAAACAGATATAACCAACACTCAACAACTTTTCAGACTTATACATTTGCTTAGTTGTCGGTTTTGAGTATAGAGCTATTATGTTATTTGTAGGTTTTTAGTTTCCTTTTTTAGTTCATTTAAACATCCAAAAATGAACTGATAAAATGAACTAGTTCAATAAACTCTTAGTTGATTGGTCTTAAGAGATATAATTATTAAAACAAACAGTTCAACAACGATGGTTGTTGAATTATTTCCTAACAAAAAAGCAGCCTAAACCCTCTCTGCAAAAACAAATTCCTCCTCATTAAAAACACCCCCCCTCTTTAGGCTATCTAAATTACTTATATAATCCACAACTTATATCAATAATCAGTTTTTATGGTCGAATAAAAAAGTCTTCGCTATATTTATAAATAACACCAGTAAACAAGGCTTTACAGTATTTGCATTATACTTATTATATTAGACCTTAACACAACAATAAGCTAGACAACAATATTTTAACACATTACTCTTTTATTTTTCATGCTAAACATTTCATGTTATAAACAAATAGGATATATTTGCTGATTACAAACGATTCTAAAAAAGATATGAGCAATTCAACTAAAAATAGAAGAGAAGCTTTACTTTACCATGCTAAACCTAGCCCAGGTAAGATAGAGGTAGTACCAACCAAGCCTTATGCAAGCCAGAGAGACTTATCGTTGGCATACTCACCAGGAGTAGCAGAGCCATGTTTGGAGATAGAAAAAGACTTAGACAACGCATACAAATATACGGCAAAAGGAAACTTAGTCGCAGTAATATCGAACGGAACAGCAGTACTTGGTCTTGGAGATATAGGTGCGTTAGCATCTAAGCCAGTAATGGAAGGAAAAGGATTATTGTTTAAGATATTTGCAGATATTAATGTTTTCGATATAGAAGTTGACACCAAAGATGTAGACAAATTCGTAGAGACAGTAAAGGCAATAGCTCCTACATTTGGAGGGATAAACCTAGAAGATATAAAAGCACCTGAAGCATTTGAGATAGAGCGAAGGTTAAAAGAAGAGCTAGATATACCAGTAATGCACGATGATCAGCATGGTACTGCAATAATATCGGCGGCCGCTTTGAAGAATGCTTTAGAAATAGCAGGAAAAGACATAAGCAAGGCAAAAATAGTTATAAATGGAGCAGGAGCTGCTGCTATTTCTTGTACCAAACTATACAAGGCTCTTGGAGCAAAACCTGAGAACATAGTAATGTGCGATAGTAAAGGAGTTATAAGGACTGACAGAGACAATTTGACAGAGCATAAACAAGAGTTTGCTACTGACAGAGACCTTCATACATTGAGCGAAGCTATGGATGGAGCAGATGTATTTATAGGATTATCGAAAGGAAACATAGTAAAACCAGAGATGTTACTAACTATGGCGGATACTCCTATAGTATTTGCTATGGCAAACCCAACTCCTGAGATAGACTATAACTTGGCTATAGAAACCCGAAAAGACATAATAATGGCAACAGGAAGATCTGATTTTCCTAATCAGGTTAATAATGTATTAGGTTTCCCGTTTATATTTAGAGGAGCATTAGATGTAAGAGCTACCAAAATAAATGAAGCTATGAAAATGGCAGCAGTACATGCCTTGGCTGACCTTACTAAGGAGATAGTTCCTGAATTGGTAAACAAGACTTATAATGAGACTTCTATACAATTTGGTAAGAATTATATAATTCCGAAGCCATTCGATTCAAGACTTATAACAAGAATATCGGCAGCAGTTGCTAAGGCAGCAATGGACTCGGGAGTAGCTAAGAAGCCTATTACTAACTGGGAAGCGTATCACGACGAGTTGTCTGACAGGTTAGGGACCGACAATAAGCTGATGAGAATGTTGCAAAACAAAGCAAAGACTGACCCTAAGAAGATAGTATTTGCTGAAGCTGATCATTTAGACGTATTGAAAGCTGCACAGATAACTCACGAAGACGGTATAGCTAAACCTATACTTTTGGGAGATAAGGAGATTATAAAAGAGTTGATGCTAGAGATTCATTTCGATGCTGATATAGAAATAATAGACCCTAAATGTAAGGATCAGGAAGAGAGAAGAGACCGATTTGCTCAGATATACTGGAAGAACAGTAACAGAAAAGGAATAACTCTGGTAAATGCTAAAAAGTGGATGCGAGAGCGTAATTACTTTGCTGCAATGTTGGTAAACGAAGGTTATGCTGACGGGCTTATAACAGGATATTCGAGGAGTTACCCTAGTGTAGTTAAGCCTATGATAGAGCTGATAGGTAAAGCAAAAGGTGTTGACAGAGTAGCTGCTACTAACATGATGATGACCAAAAGAGGTCCGTTGTTTATGTCAGATACGGCTATAAACATAGACCCAGATGCTAAGGCTCTTGCTAATATAGCTAAGATGACTTCACTTACTATGCGTATGTTTGGTTTGGTTCCTAATATGGCAATGTTGTCATTTTCGAACTATGGTTCGTCTACAAACGAGAAGACGAATAAGGTAAAGCAAGCAACTGAGCTTTTACATAAGAATATGCCTAATCTTATAGTAGATGGAGAAATACAGGTTGATTTTGCTCTTAATAATGAAATGAGAAATCAGAATTTCCCTTTTTCTAAATTAATGGGAAAAAAGGTTAATAGTTTGATTTTCCCTGACCTTAATTCGGCAAATATAAGTTATAAGCTGATGAAAGAATTAACAGGAATAACATCGGTAGGGCCTATAATTATGGGTTTAAAGAAACCCGTACATATAATACAATTGGGTTCTAGCGTTAACGAAATAGTCGATATGGTTGCTATTTGCGTTGTCGACTCACAAGAGCGAGAATTAAAAAAATAACACTAAAAAAGCCTTATTATAAAAAAAATAATAAGGCTTTTTCTTTTCAGATATATTAATATACAACATAATGGTTGTATATTATATATTTTTTACTTTACTTTATACAAAAATTAATATGATAACTTACCTTAAAGGACTTGTTGTTGAAAAAACCCCTACCTATATAGTTATAGACTGTAATGGAATAGGCTATATGGCTAATGTATCTATATATACGTCTTCTAAAATAGAAGCAAATACCGAAATTTTATTGTATGCTCATCTGTCTGTCAAGGAAGATTCGCATACTATTTATGGTTTTTATGACAAACTAGAGAGAGAAATATTTCGATTACTTATATCAGTATCGGGAATAGGACCTAGCGCTTCCAGAGCACTATTGTCTACTTATACACCTACCGAAATACAACATATAATAGCTATGGGCGATGCCAAAAGCATACAGGCAGCCAAGGGAATAGGAGCCAAAACGGCACAAAGGCTTATAATAGACTTGAAAGACAAAGTATTAAAAACTTTAGATATTGACAAAATAGAGCAACCTAAACACAATAATATAAAAAATGAAGCGTTATCTGCTTTGGAAGTGTTAGGCTTCAATAATAAATTATCGGAAAAAATTATAGATAAGGTATTTAAAAACACTCCAGAGATAGATCTTGAAAATTTGATAAAACAAGCATTAAAACTATTTTAATATAATTGAAACAACTAAGTAAATTTTTATACTTAATAATATTTTTACAACTGTCGGTGTTTTCGCAAGAGAAAAACGAATCGACAGAAATCGGGTTAGACAGTATTCCTGTTAACCAGACTATATACCCTATACTTAAAAACAAGGTAAGAGAACCCTCAAAATCAGTGCTTAGCCTCAGGAACCCAGTGGATTACGAGATAATTTACGATTACAAACTACGAAGATACATATTTACCGAAAAGGTTGGTGATTACAATATAAGTGTACCTATATACATGACTCCTACTGAGTACAAACAGTATAGGCTTAACCGAAGTATAGTCGATTATTATAATAATAAAATAGATATAATAGAAGGTAAGAGTAAAAACGCAAAGAAACAGCAGAGAAACTTATTGCCCAAATACTATAGAAACAACAAATTTTTTAAGACTATATTTGGTAGTTCGGAGATAGTTGCAAAGCTAAAGGTCTCGGTAACTCTAAAAATGGGGATTTTGTATCAGAGAATAGACAATCCTCAACTTACAGAAGACAATAAGGCAAGTACTATTTTCGATTTTGACCAGAAGATAAGTGCTAGTTTCAATGTGATGATAGGTACAAGGGTTAGGGTAAGTGCCAACTATGACACACAATCTACTTTCGATTTTCAAAAAATATTTAAACTAGAATTCCTCCCTCCTGTCCTTAATGATGAGTTTACAGATGATTCCATAATAAGGAAATTTGAGCTTGGTAATATAAGTATGGGTGTAGAGAATTCTTTGATAACTGGCTCTCAGAGTCTGTTTGGGCTCAGGACCGATTTACAGTTTGGTAAGACTTATATAAAAACAGCTTTTTCGCAGCAAAAATCGGATGTAAAAACAGTTTCAGCAAAAGGGGGACAAGTAATAAACGAGTTTGAAATAAAAGCTTCAAATTATCAGGGTAATAAACATTATTTTATATCACAATACTTTAGGAATAACTTTGATAAGGCTTTAGAAAATGTTCCGCTTATAAACAGCCCTATAACCATAACCAAAATGGAAGTTTGGATTACAAACCGAAACTCACAAACTACCGACATAAGAAACATAGTAGCTTTAGCCGATTTGGGAGAATCAGGAACTGATATATACACAGGGCTTAACAATATACAGAATACATCTATAATTCCTACCGATATAGAGACTTCATTCTTACCTAATAATAGTGTTAATAGTTTAAATGATTTGTTTTCTTCTCCGGAAGTTCGTAACAATACTACTATGAAAAGCGTGCTTTCGACCTATAATATGAGTCAAGGTACAGACTATGCTAGTTTACAAAATGCCAAAAAATTACAATCTAGTGAATATAAATTTAACCCTCAACTTGGTTATATATCGTTAAGTACTCAGATATCGCAAAGTGATGTATTAGCTATAGCCTTTGAATACACGGTTGCTGGTAGTACTAAAGTTTATAAAGTAGGTGAACTAAGTACCGATGGTGTTGCAGTAGAAGATAATCTTATATTGAAATTACTAAAAAACGAGGGGGTTAGCACTAGCAATAAAATATGGGATTTGATGATGAAAAACATTTATTTCTTGAATAGTTATCAGATAAGCCCCAAAGACTTCAGGCTAGAAGTACAATACAAGGATGCTGTTACAGGACTTACATCTAATATGTTTCAAAATGCTAAAAGTCCTGAAATAAGTAGTAATACTTTATTGAATATAACTGATATTGACAGACTAAACCAGAACGATATAGAAACAGAAAACGGAGATGGTTATTTCGATTTTATAGAAGGGCTTAATATAAACAGCAATAATGGAACTATAATGTTCCCTAGCGTACAGCCATTTGGAGCTACTATCAAAAATAAAATAAGCAATAGTGATGACTATAAGTATTTATTTAACGAGCTTTATTCTGAAACTAAAACCAATATAGAAAACACATTTCAGAGTAATGACAGGTATATTATAAAAGGATATTTGAAGTCGGACAATCAAGACAATATATCTTTAGGAGCATTTAATGTGGCTCCTGGTTCGGTTACGGTAAGCTCGGGAGGAAGGTTACTTACTGAGGGAGTAGACTATACTGTAAACTACAGCATAGGTACTGTTGAAATAATAAATATGGATTTAAAAAACTCTAATGCTCCTATAGAAGCAAGCGTTGAGAGTAATGGTATTATAAATCAATCTACCAAAACATTTGTAGGAGTAGATGTTAAACATACATTTACCGAGAATTTTAGTTTAGGAGCTACTTATTTGAATATTTCGGAAAAACCTATTACCAAGAAAGTATCTTTAGGTCAAGAACCTGTCGACAACACTGTTTATGGGCTTAATACTTCGTACAGAACTGAAATTCCTTTTATAACAAGACTACTTAACAGGTTTATCAATATAGATACTGATGTTGCGTCTGTATTTTCTGTAAATGGTAATTTCGCCTATTTGAAACCTAAAGCACCTACTTCTACAGAACAAGATGGAGAAGCTACTTCTTATATCGACGATTTTGAAGGAACTCAGACTCCATTTAATCTTATGTCGGCATCTCAGTGGAGACTCTCAAGTACTCCCCAGCACCAAACTGACATAGACCTTAAGAACTTAGGAGGAGACAGTGACGACCTCAGTTATGGATACAATAGGGCTAAGATGTCGTGGTACAATATAGACCGATTATTTTATGAAGGGAGTAGTAAACCAAGTAATATAGACAGTGATGAGATATCTAGAGCTGAGGTTAGGTATATCCTTAACGAAGAACTTTTTCCTGAAAAAGACTTAGACGACACACAAAGTGGGCTTATAAAAACTTTAGATTTGGCTTATTACCCTTCGGAAAGAGGAAGTTATAACTATGAGGCTACTAGTGACGAACAAGGACACTTAGACAATCCAGAAAAAAGATGGGCAGGAATAACCAGAGCTATAAGTACTACCGATTTTGAAAGAGAAAATGTAGAATATATACAGTTTTGGATACAAGACCCTTATTTAAATTATTCTATAACCGAAAACGAGGCTTATTTAGGTAATTCTAATATAAACGACCCTAATAATTTTAAGGGAGAAATGTATATAAACCTAGGGAATATATCGGAAGATGTATTGAAAGATGGCTTAAAGATGTTTGAAAACGGAATACCCGAAGACGGCAATAAAACCGAAGACAATATCATAGAGTCTCAATATTGGGGAGATATACCAAAAAAACAATCGTTAGTTTATAATTTTTTGGAGGACAATACTGCAAGACTAAACCAAGATATAGGCCTTGATGGGCTTAATGACGAAGAAGAAGCGTTGAGGTATCCCAATACAAGTTCGTTAGAAGATCCTTCATCGGACAACTACCATTATTTTAGAGGTTCGGTTATGGACAGCAATAATGCCAGTATACTTACTAGGTACAAAGACTTCACTAATTCGCAAGGAAACTCTCCTACTATCGGCTTATCACCTGAGTCTTACAGTACATCTTCGACTCCTTACCCCGATGTAGAAGATATTAATTCGGACCAAACAATGAGTACTTTAGAGAGTTATTATCAGTATAAAATATCGTTAAACAAAGACGATTTAGTACTGGGACAAAACTATATAGTCGATGAAAAAAACGTAAATATAAGCTTAGCTAATGGTAGTAGTCAAACTGTAAGATGGTTACAGTTTAGAGTTCCTGTAAAAAACCCTGATGAGGCTATAAATGGTATTTCGGGATATAATTCTATAAAATTCATGAGATTGTTTTTGACCAAATTCAATATACCTATAGTAATCCGTTTTGGTCAACTAGAATTAGTAAAAGGCAGTTGGAGAAGAAGTAATAATCAGATAAACAACTCAAACACATTAGAAAGCCTAGATGATATTGATTTATATAACTTCAATACAGGGGTTGTTAACTTGGAAGAAAATAGCTTAAAGACACCTATACCATATGTATTACCTCCAGGAATAGTCAGAGAAGAAGTACAAGGAAGCACTAGTGTGCAGACTCAAAACGAACAATCTATATTATTACGAGTTATAGACCTTCCTAAAAATGAGGCCAGAGGTATTTACAAGAATGTAAATTTGAATCTTAGGAATTACAAGAAAATAAAACTTTTTGTGCATGCCGAAAGTATTTCGAGTAAACCAACAGTAGAGAACAACGACATATCGCTTATATTGCGTTTGGGAGATGATGTTACTGAAAATTATTATCAGGTAGAGAAAAAATTAAGTATTTCGGATTTTGAGTCTTTGAGTGCCGATCAGATATGGCCAGAGGTAAATAATTTGGAATTTGTTTTAGATGAATTTAGCGATTTAAAATCTTCTAGAATTTCAGAAGGACAGGCTTCTAATATAGCTTACGAAAAGACTATAGAAAACGGAAATATAATATCGGTAAAAGGTAACCCTAACCTTACTAATGTAAAAGCAATAATGTTGGGTGTTAAAAACAATGCCGAAAGTCAATCGAGTGTAGAGGTTTGGTTCAATGAGTTACGTATGGCTGGTTTTGAAAACCAAAGCGGATGGGCCACTCAGGTAAACACTAGTTTGAACTTTGCCGACATTGCCGATGTATCATTTTCGGGAAAAACAGAAACTATTGGTTACGGTAGTGTTGACCAAAGTGTGTCGGCACGAAATGTAGAAGATATTAAGCAGTATAGTTTTGCCTCCAATTTTAATGTAGGAAAAACTCTTCCCAAAAAATGGTTTTTACAATTACCTGTAAGTTATAGTATTTCCGAAGACTTTGCTGCACCAAAATATGACCCAACTTATGAAGATATAGAGTATACCGATGCTGTAGATAAAGACATAGCTACTCCTAATGCAGAGGCACATGGCAAAAGGCATAGTATCAGTTTTAATAATGTAAGAAAAAACAGGAATCCTGAAAGTAAAAGAACACCAACACCTATAGATATTGAAAATTTCACGGTTTCATATTCTTATAGTAAGTCTAACCAGACCGATTCCCAGAAGGAGATAGACATGGTAAAGACTCTTAGAACATCGGCTAATTATGTTTATAAAATACCTAAACTAAATGTAGCCCCTTTTAAGAAAGTTAAGTTTTTATCGTCAAAAACATTTAAGCTGATACGTAATTTTAATTTTAATTTACTGCCTACAAGTATTTCGAGTAACCTGAATATAAACCGAACCTTTAGCGAGCAAAAAAACCGTAACGTTATAGAAGGATTATCAGAATTACCTAGTCTGGTACAGCAAAATTATCTTTTCGATTGGGATTATAGGGTTAATTATCCTATAAACAATTTGCTTTCTATGGATTTCATAGCTACTAACAACAATGTTTATGACGACTTCGATTTGGATGATACTATAGGACTACACGACAATTTGTTCGAAGTAGGACGACTTATCAAATATAACCAGAAGTTAAAAATGGAATATAAGATACCATTGAGGTCTATACCTTTTTTGAGTTCTATAAGTTCTTCTTACAATTATTCTTCGGACTATACATGGAAATCGGCTATAAAGTCTTACGAAAAACTAACAGGAAACACTATCGAAAATGGAAATACTCAAGGTATAAATATTAGTGTTAATATGAAAAGGTTATATAAAGACTTTGGTGTAGATGCCCTGATACTTGGTAAGACAAGAGAGACTAAGTCAAATAAGTTCAGAAAATCTATATATCAGATAATTAGTTCGGTACGAAAAGTAAAGTTTAGTTATAGAGAAAAAAACGGAACATATTTACCTGGTTTTGTACACCCTACAGGTTTTGCTGGCCTTTATAAAACGGGTGCAGGCTTTGCTCCTACTACTGGTTTTGTGTTTGGAAGTCAGAAAGACATAAGAGATATAGCCTTGGCTAACCATTGGTTATTGACACGTAATGTTTCGGATCCTGAGCAGGCATTTTATAGCAGAATGTACTCTACCACTCACAGTAATACTTTAGAATATTCTTTTGACATAAATCCTGTAAAGAACTTCAGAATAACATTTAAGGCAAACAAAACTTATGCTAACAATCTAAAGCAATCTTTAGATGTAGTTTATGACGACAACAGCCCTATAACCGAGTTTTCTGAAGCTGCTATACAAGAATCAGGTAGTTTCAAAATGAGTTACTATATGTTAGGTTCTAGTTTTGATGGAGATGGAAGTGAAACATTTAAATTATTCAAAGAGAACAGAAAAATAATATCAGGAAGATTAGCTAGTAGTAAAGGTGTTAATATTTCGGGCTACGGAGGGACTAGCCAAGAGGTTATAATACCCGCATTACTATCGGCTTATTCTGGTAGTAGTGCCAACGATATAAGTTTGAATGCCTTTAGGAATACTCCTATTCCTAATTGGAATATAAGTTATAATGGGCTTATGAGAATAGATTGGTTTAAGAAAAATTTCAAATCGTTCAATATATCTCATGGTTATAGTTCGTCATATACTATAGCCAATTATACTAACAATTTACTTTACGATTCTCACAATAAAACCGACAATTTAGATGTTGCAGGTAATTATCAATCTCCATTGTTAATAGATAGGATTAGTTTGGTAGAGCAATTTTCTCCTTTGGCAAGAATTGATATAAGACTATTAAATAATGTTTCTTTTAATACTTCATTCAAAAAAGAAAGAAGGATAGACTTAGCATTTACTAATAATTCGGTTACAGATACAAGAAGCGACGAGTTGACTTTCGGCTTTGGTTATATACTGAAAGATGTTAAGATGAAAACTAAAATTTCGGGGAAAAGTAAAACTTTGAAAGGCAATATAGTTTTCAAATTAGATTTGTCTTTTAAGAACGGTATTATATACATACGTAACCTCGAAACCGATGACGAAGAGGTCACCGCCGGGGAAAAAACTTATAAGATAGATTTTACTGCTAAATATTCTTTAACTAAAAATTTAAATGCATCTTTGTACTTTAATTTGGTTAATTCCAAGTATGCTATATCGACTATATTCCCTAGGAAGTCTTTTAGTACAGGCATAAGTTTTACATATAATTTCAGTAAATAACTAAAACAACAATATAAGATGAACATTCCAGAAGAATTAAAGTACACAAAAGACCACGAATGGATAAAGATAGATGGTGATATAGCTACTGTAGGTATTACCGACTTTGCTCAGGGAGAGTTAGGAGATATAGTATACGTTGATGTTGACACTCTTGACGAAACTATAGAAAGAGACGAAGTGTTTGGTAGTGTAGAGGCTGTTAAAACTGTTTCTGATTTGTTTATGCCATTGAGTGGAGAGGTTATAGAATTCAATGAGTCTTTAGAAGATTCTCCTGAGTCTGTAAACAAAGACGCTTATGGAGAGGGATGGATGGTGAAAATGAAAATAAGTGAACCAGAGCAAGTAAACGATTTATTAGATGCTGCAACGTACAAAGGACTTATTGCTGGATAATTCCATTTATATAGCAATACTAGGTACTATACTTATAACGTATTTGAGTTTGGCACATATTAATATATATGTACCAAAGCCTTTAGAAAACATCTTCTTAGATAAAATAGAACATTTCATCGCATATAGTTTTTTGAGTTTTTTTTGGCTGACTAGTTTCCGAAAAAAAAACAATTACAAACTAGCTATTATAATTTTGGTTTCTCTTTACGGAGCAATTATGGAACTATCTCAGTTTCTGCTAACTAATCATAGAATTGCCGATATTTACGATATTTTAGCTAATGTATTAGGTGTTCTTTTAGGATTTCTCATTTACATTAAATCAATAAAAATCTATAAAATAATATAGAGTTATCAATATTATTTTTATATTAGCACCAAATAAACAACAGAAAAATGCAAAATAAAAAAAAGAACCCAAAAGCTAATTTAGAGAATTACTCTAAATTGTTTGTACAGCTAGGTCTGGTTTTGGCTTTGTATATAGTTTACGTATCCATAGAGCACAAAGCTTATGACTCGGTCGAGGACTTGACTGCAGGGACTTTTTCTTCGGACGATGAAGAGGATGTGATAGTAGATGTATTTCAGGCAGCAACACCGCCACCACCACCACCGCCACCACCGCCACCACCAGTTGCAGTAGTAGAATTAGAAATAGTCGAAGACGATTCGGAAGAAGATGAGACTATAATAGAGTCTACTGAGACCGATGAGGATGAAGAAATAGAGGAAATGGAAGAGGATGAAGAAGTAGTAGAGGATGTTCCTTTTATGCTTATTCAAGATGCTCCTATTTATCCTGGTTGTGAAAAGAAGAAAACTAAAGCAGAAAAGAAAACTTGTCTTTCTAAGAAAATAAGTAGACTAGTCAACAGAAAATTCAATACTGAATTAGCTTCGGAACTAGGTCTTAGAGCAGGTAAATATAGAATAAACATAGGATTCAAAATAAGTTCTAAAGGTATAGTTACTGATATTATGGTAAGAGCACCTCACCCTAAGCTTAAAAAAGAAGCTATGAGAGTTGTAAAACTTTTACCTAAAATGACTCCTGGTAAACAAAGAAACAAGCCAGTAGGAGTAAGATATAATCTACCTATCTCTTTTGTAGTAGAGTAATTAGATTAGATAAACATATTAAAAGCCGATTCATATTATTATGAATCGGCTTTTTTGTACTAAAAAAATAAAAATACTCATAGTAATATAAAAAAAATATTTAAATTTATAAACTGATATTTAATCTTTTAGCTCAATATAAGATAAACTATCATTTTACTGATTTAAATAAAAAATAACTATGAGAAAACTAAGAGTGCTATCAATAGATGGTGGAGGAGTCAGAGGAATAATCCCTGCTACGATACTAGAATACGTAGAGAACAAGCTTATAAAGATAAGCGGCAATAAAAACGACCGGTTAGCCGATTATTTCGATATAATAGCAGGAACCAGTACAGGTGGAGTACTTACTGCCTTCTATCTATATCCTAACCCTATCACCAAGAAAAATAGCCCTTCGGCTAAATACAAGGCTAGTCAAGCTATAGAGTTTTACACCAAAGAATGTGAGAGCATCTTTAATAAATCAGAATATAAAAGATGGTTCGGGCTAAGGCAATTGTTTAACGGAACTCAATACAGTTCGGTTAAACTCGAACAGGTATTAAATGACAAGTTTGGAGGTCTTAAAATAAACCAATTACTCAAACATTGTTTGATTACAGCTTATGACCTAATAAACAAAAAGGCCATATTTTTTTCTAGCAGAGAAAAAAGTGATAAGCAAAGAGATTTCTATATAAAAGATGTTATTCGTTCTACATCGGCAGCTCCTACATACTTTTCTCCTGCCGTTATCAAAAACATAAAAACAGATGAAACCATGATAAATATAGATGGAGGTGTGTTTGCCAACAACCCTTCTATGTGCGTTTATACCGAATGTAAAAGAACCGATTTTGGTTTTATAAAAAAGCCTAAAGCTAAAGATATTTTGATGTTATCTGTAGGTACTGGAGGTGGTAGATATGAAACTGATAATATAAATAAAAGTAACAAATGGAGTATTATAAAATGGGCAAAACACATACCTGACATAATGATGGATGGAGCCATAGACACTATAGACTATCAATTGTCTAATATATTTTCGAACTTAAGAGGTAGTAACAAAAAAAACTATAAAAGAATAGATGTACCTTTAGATAAAAGAAAATACTCTATGGATATGGCAGACGCCTCTACGTACAATATATCTAAATTAAAAAGAGCAGGCTCCTATACTATAAAGGAGGCTAATAAAGTCCATAAAAACAGTCACACTTTAGATGAATTCATACAATTACTATATGATAATAGAGAGACAGAATAGTCTTAAATATTGTTCAAAAAAAAGGGTCTTAACTATTTATAGTCAAGACCCTTTTTAAATTATAATCAAAATAAAATTTTATTTCAAAGCTTCTATTTTAGCTTTTATTTCATTTTCTTCTTTATCCATTGCTAATTGCGAATAGATATTCTTAAGAACATCAAGTGTATCTATATTTTTAGGATCTAATTCAGATGCCTTTATATAGTTAGGTAATGCTTTTTTGTAAAGAACTATTCTTTTAGCATCTAAAGCATCATATTTCTTGTAGTTATTAAGGTTATTGTTCATCTCTTCAGTTATAGAAGAAGTTTGCTCTATGATGGCTACACCTATATTATAATAAGCCTCTGCATAGTCTGGTTTTAACTCAATAGCTTTTTCGAAGAAAGAAATAGCTTCCTCTGTTTTCTTTTGCTTAATACTCATAACACCAATATTGTAATACAAAACAGGATCAGTAGGGTTTATCTTAACCGCTTCTTCCAAAGATGATTTGAACCCTGCATCGTCACCTTGCTTTAAGTATATATTAGCTTCAGTTATTACTAAATCATAGTCTCCTGGTAATATTTTTTTACCTTCAGCTATCTTAGCTAAAGACTCTTCATACTTTTCTAAACTACTATAATTAAGAGCCATCATTTTGTATATAGTTCCTAATCTTGACTCTTTCGCTTCGTCTTTAGGCTCAGTAAACTTACTTATTTTAACTTGCAAATCTCTTGACTGCTTGTTAGTTCCATAATTTACAGTTTTACCTTCCAAATCTACAGCTGTATACACAGTATATATACCTGTATATTTCATATCTAACAATTTGTTATATTTCTCGTTAGAATTTTCGTTATTTTTAGCATGAAAATCAGCAAAAGCCGAATTTTCTAAATAAGAAGTATCAACAGGACTCATAGTGTATACTGCATAAAAGTCAGCAGATGCTTTTTTATATTCTTTAGCTTCAAACGATTTACTTGCTGAACCAGCCAATGAAGTTATAAGAGTATTAACTATTTCTGCAGCAGAGTTACTGTACTTTGCTTTACCTATTTTCTCTTCAAAAGAAAGTAATTTGGTGTATTTAGCACCTGCTTCTGCAAACTTACTTTCATCGGTTCCTCCTGCGTAAGTTGCCTGAGCATCCAAATAATAAAATTGAGCTTTCAACTTATCATCTGCATTTTCTATTAGCTTTTTAGCATCTTCTAGTGAAGATACTGCTAACTCGTAATTTCCTTTTTTTATAGCCTTTTTAGCTATTTTAAGTTCAGCTTTCTGAGCTTGTGCAAATGTTCCAAGTAACATAGCAGAAGCTATTATTAATTGTTTTTTCATGTTTTTGTTGTTTATTGTTATAAATTTATTCTTCTCTATTATCTTCTTCTCCTTCTGTTTGAGTTTTATCAGTATCATCTACTCCATCCTCATTCTCTTCATTTTCTTCTTCTTCATCTTCTTGATGCTCTACTTTAGCAACCGAAGCTATAGAATCTTTATTAGATATATTTATAAGCTTTACTCCTTGAGTTGCTCTACCCATAACTCTCATTGACTTAACAGCCAAACGCAAAGTAATCCCTGACTTATTTATTATCATAAGATCATCGGTATCCGTTACATTTTTTATAGCTACTAGCTGACCAGTTTTGTCAGAAATATTAAGAGTTTTAACTCCTTTACCACCTCTGTTGGTAACTCTATAATCTTCTATTTTGGACCTCTTACCATATCCTTTTTCAGAAACAACTAACACGTCGCTTTCCATATCGTCAACAGTAATCATACCTATAACCTCATCTTTTTCGGTATCTATAGAAATACCTCTCACTCCCGAACCTGTTCTACCTATAGGTCTAGTTTTTTCTTCTTCGAAACGTATGGTTTTACCCGACTTCGAAGCTAACATAACTTGACTCTTACCTGTAGTAAGTCTTGCTTCTATCAGTTCATCTCCTTCTTTTACGGTTATGGCATTTACTCCGTTCACTCTAGGTCTAGAATACTGCTCTAGGCTAGTTTTTTTCACGACACCTTTTTTGGTAGCCATCACTACATAGTGGCTATTTATATAGTCTTTGTCTCTAAGGTCTCCTGTCACCAAGAATGCTTTTACTTTATCGTCATTTTCTATATTTATAAGGTTCTGAAGCGGTCTTCCTTTAGATAATTTATTACCTTCTGGCACTTCATAAACTCTCATCCAAAACACTTTTCCTTTTTGAGTAAAGAACATCATATATTGATGGTTAGTCGCTACGAACATATGCTCTAAGAAGTCTTGGTTACGAGTTGTAACACCTTTCTGACCTTTCCCTCCTCTGTTCTGAGTTTTGTACTCTACAAGTGGAGTTCTTTTGATATAACCTGCATGCGATATAGTAACTACTACTTCCGAATCAGGTATCATATCCTCTATTCTCATATCGGCACCAGCATATTCTATAACCGATCTTCTTTCGTCTCCGTATTTGTCACGTACTTCTATCAGTTCATCTTTTATGATAGTCATACGTCTTACTTTGTCGGCAAGTATATCTTTAAGGTCTATTATTAGATTTTTTATTTCTTCGTATTCACCTCTTAGCTTGTCTTGCTCCAGCCCTGTAAGCTGACGCAAACGCATTTCGACTATAGCTTTAGCTTGTATTTCGCTAAGCGAGAATATGCTTATAAGCTTTTCTCTTGCCTCGTCTCCATTTTTAGATCCTCTTATTATTTTTATAACCTCGTCTATATTGTCCGACGCTATTATAAGCCCTTCTAATATATGTATTCTTGCTTCTGCTTTTCTTAATTCGAACTCAGTACGTCTTACTACTACTTCATGCCTGTGATCTACAAAGTGAAGTATAAGGTCTTTTAGGTTTAATTGCTCAGGTCTTCCTTTGACTAGAGCTATATTATTAACACTAAAAGAAGTCTGTAAAGAAGTTTGTTTAAACAAATTGTTCAGAACTATATTAGGAATACAATCACGTTTAAGTATATAAACTATACGCATTCCGTTTCTGTCAGACTCGTCTCTAATATTAGCTATACCGTCTAGTTTTTTTTCATTAACTAAGTCGGCAGTTCTTTTAATCATTTCAGCCTTGTTAACCTGATAAGGTATTTCGGTAACTATAATACATTCTCTACCTTCAACTTCTTCGAAAACAGCTTTGGCACGCATTACTATACGTCCTCTACCAGTCCTAAAAGCCTCTTTAACACCTTCATGACCATATATAACACCACCTGTAGGAAAATCTGGAGCTTTTATATACTCCATTAATCCGTCTATGTCTATATCGTTATCATCTATATAAGCTAGTGTCCCGTTTACTATTTCGGTAAGGTTATGGGGAGCCATATTGGTTGCCATACCTACAGCAATACCAGAAGCACCGTTTACTAACAAGTTTGGAATTCTTGTAGGTAATACACTAGGTTCTTTTAAGGTATCATCAAAGTTTAGCTTATGATCGACAGTATCTTTTTCTATATCGGCAAGCATATCTTCCGATATTTTTTTCATCCTCACCTCGGTATAACGCATTGCAGCAGCAGAATCACCATCTACCGAACCAAAGTTACCTTGTCCGTCAACCATTAAATATCTCACGCTCCAGTGTTGAGCCATTCTTACCATCGATTCGTATACCGAAGTATCACCATGTGGGTGATACTTACCCAGAACCTCACCGACTATTCTTGCCGATTTCTTGTAAGTACCCGTAGCTTTTATACCTAATTCGTGCATACCAAACAATACTCTACGATGGACAGGTTTCAATCCATCTCTTACATCTGGTAAGGCCCTAGAAACAATAACCGACATAGAGTAATCTATATAAGCCGATTTCATTTGTGTTTCTATATTGATAGGTATTAGTTTTTCGCCGTCTATCATAGTTTATTTAGTGTTTTGAGTTATTTATTCAAGAAAGCCAAGGTACACTTTATATTTATATTTTATACTTTTTTCAAACTTTATGTACTATAAAATAACCCGACATGGATTCTTAAATTTAACTAACTGCAACACAGCTAATTAAACCACTTTGTTAAATAACTTTTATTAAATAACATATTATATGATAAAAATTATTTAAGTTTACTTAAAAAAAATAGCATTATGATAAATAGTTTTTCAGAAGAAATGAACAAAATTATAGAGAATTCTAAAGAATACGCCAACACTCTAGGGCATAATTTTATAGATACTCAACACTTGTTGGTAGGTATAATTTCCTACGAAAGTTCCATTATTAGTAATATTTTTTCAGACTTAAATATAAACATAACAGAACTAAAAGTCAAATTAAAAGAAATACCTTCTAATAAACAATTCCAAACTTCTACTGATAGTACTAAAGCTATTTTAGGGAAACTAGCATTGGGAGCTATAAAAAAAACAGTTTTAGAACGAAAATTATATAAAGAATCTATAATAAATTCGGCTCATTTATTACTATGCATACTCCGAATGAAAGAGGATCCTACAACTAAAGTTCTGAAAGAGTTTTATATAAATTACGAATCTATCAAAGACATATACGAATCTTTTTTGGACAATAAAGACAACGGAAATACTCTACCTGAAAGAGTATTAGAAAAAAGTAGTTTTGGAGATGATGATTTTGATCAACAAAAAAGCGACCCTTTCAAAAAACAAAAAAATCCAGAAGAAACTTCAAAAACTAAAACACCTATACTAGACAACTTCGGAGTAGACCTAACTCAGATGGCTAAAGACAATTTACTAGACCCTGTGGTAGGTCGAGGACCTGAAATAGAAAGACTTAGCCAAATACTTAGCCGAAGAAAAAAGAACAACCCTATACTAATAGGCGAACCAGGAGTGGGCAAATCGGCAATAGCAGAAGGTTTAGCTATTATGATTTTCGAGAAAAAAGTATCTAGATCTCTTTTTAACAAAAGACTTATATCGTTAGATTTGGCCAGCCTAGTTGCAGGAACCAAATACAGAGGACAGTTCGAAGAAAGAGTAAAAGCTTTGATGAATGAAATAAGCACAAACAAAAACATCATTCTTTTTATAGACGAAATACACACTATAGTAGGTGCAGGAGGAGCTACAGGATCTTTGGACGCTTCTAATATATTAAAACCAGCCTTATCAAGAGGAGAAATACAATGTATAGGAGCAACAACACTAAACGAATATAAACAGTATTTTGAGAAAGACGGAGCATTAGAAAGACGTTTTCAGAAGATAATAGTAGAAGAAACTTCAGAAGAAGATACTTTCCATATACTAAACAACGTAAAGGGAAAATACGAAGACCACCATAGTGTAGAGTACACTCAAGATGCCTTATGGGCTTGCGTAAAGCTAACAAACAGATATATGAACGATAGGTTTGCTCCTGACAAAGCTATAGATGCTTTGGACGAAGCGGGTTCTAAAGCAAGAATATCTAATGTAGATGTTCCTAAAACAATATTAAACTTAGAAGAAAAGCTAGAAAAAGTAATTAAAGAAAAGGTTGATGCTATAAAAAAACAAAAATACGAATTAGCAGCTAAACTAAGAGATGACGAAAAAAACACTATCACCGAACTAGAAAACGCCAATTCTAAATGGAAGAAAGACATTGATGAGAATAAGATTATAATAGACTCGGAGGACATAGCCTCAGTAGTATCTGTGATGACTGGTATTCCTCTTAAGAAAATATCAGACACCGAAGCTATCACTTTAAAACTTCTTCCTGAAAAATTAAAAAGCAAAGTAATAGGTCAAGACAAGGCTATAGAGAATATAACCAGAGCTATACAAAGAAACAGAATAGGATTAAAAGACCCTAACAAGCCTATAGGTTCTTTTATATTTCTGGGGCAGACAGGTGTTGGTAAAACTCAATTAGCCAAAATATTAGCTAGTGAAATATTTGACAATAGAGACTCTCTCATAAGAATAGATATGAGTGAATATATGGAAAAATTTTCCATTACTAGACTAATAGGAGCTCCTCCCGGATATATAGGATACGAAGAAGGCGGGCAACTTACCGAAAAAGTAAGAAGAAAACCGTATAGCGTAATATTGCTAGATGAAATAGAAAAAGCTCACCCCGATGTGTTCAATATGTTATTGCAAATACTAGACGACGGACATATAACCGACAGCCTAGGGAGAACAATAAACTTTAAAAACACTATAATAATAATGACCTCTAATATAGGGTCCCGAACTATAGAAGATTTTGGTGGAGGTGTCGGTTTTTCTACCGAAGCAAAAAAGAAAAAATCGAAAGAATTCAGTGAAAATATAATTATTGGTGCTTTGAAAAAAGCATTTTCTCCCGAATTTTTAAACAGAATAGACGACGTAATACTATTCAATTCATTGACTAAAGACAATATAAGAGATATAATTAAAATAGAATTAAAAAAGCTATACTCAAGAATATCAGAACTTGGTTATACGTTAGAATTGAGCGAAAAAGCTATAGCATATATAGTCGACAAAGGATACGACGAAAAATACGGTGCAAGACCTATAAAAAGAGCCGTACAGAAATATGTAGAAGATAAGCTAGCCGAAGAAATAGTTAACTCTAATATAAAAGAAGGTGACAGTATATTCTTAGACTATGACAAAAAAACAGATAAAATAGTGTTAGTTCTAGAATAACACCAATTAATTCG